>NZ_JBTREW010000004.1:0-258194 GCF_054823925.1 Bacillus sp. F9_6S_D1_P_5
TGCGGTGACACGATATTTCCTACATTTTCTTTCTTTACTTGCGGTGACACGATATTTCCTACATTTTCTTTCTTTACTTGCGGTGACACGATATTTCCTACATTTTCTTTCTTTACTTGCGGTGACACGATATTATCTTTTTTCGTTTGCGGAGAAATGATGTTATTAGGTTTCATTTTAGTAATTTGAGGAGCAATTAACTCGCTTCCTTTTTTAATTACATCTGAAATTTTATATTCTTTTTTCGCTTTTATTGGTGGTTGCGGTGGTTGTGGTAATACATTTACCGAGAACTTTGTGTTTTCTTTTTCTGCTGGTTTTTGTTTTTCTATAACCGGTGGTTTTTGAATAACAGACGGTTTTTCAACTGGTTTTTCTATTTGAATTGGCTTTTCTTTTTGCACTTCTTTTTGTGGTTTTACCTGTACTTCTTTTTGTGGTTTTACTTGCATTTCCTTCTGTGGTTTTACCTGTACTTCTTTTTGTGGTTTTACTTGCACTTCTTTTTGTGTTTGTTGCATAGCAGGTTGCTGTGTAATTGGCGCTGATTGATACGTAACTTCTTCCTCATCTTCTATTCCGAGCGGAGTTGGCGTTGCTGCAAATTCTTTTTGTTGCACCTCTTTTACGTATTGTTTTGGAGGTGCTGAACCTGCTCCAGCATGTTGTTTTACATGAACGCTGCTTGATGGCACTTTAATTTTCATACCTGGCATAATTAAATCTGGATTGCTAAGTTGTGTATTTGTTTGTTTCAACGTATCAAAATCCACTCCGTACTTTTTCGCAATTTTCCAAAGGGTATCCCCTTTTTGCACGATATGAATTTTCAAATTTTCCCCCTCCTGTATAACTTATCTATAAGTAACAAATCTCATGAAGTAACCCTTTCTAAATAACGTTAACCTCTTTTCACTTGTATCACTTCTTCGATTTTCAATATCATTAGAAGTGGAATAAGCACAAAAAAATCGTAATGATTTCTTCAAAACAATGTATGCCTATTTCGTTCTCGTTATGATTATATGTATGAAAAAAAGCAACGGGAATCCCGCTACTTTACACACGCTCTAACATACGATTTAATGCAAGAACCGCTTCTTCGGTCACTTGTTTGTCTACGCTAATAACGTTAATTTCTTCTCCTCTTTCTATCGTTTCAAGTGCCCATAATAAGTGCGGCAGATCAATTCGGTTCATCGTTAAACACGGACACATGAATGGATTAAGTGAAACAATTTCTTTATCTGGATGTTGCTGAATAATTCGGTTCACTAAATTCATTTCTGTACCAATCGCCCATTTACTACCAGATGGTGCTGATTCAATCATATCAATAATATATTTCGTTGATCCTGCATAATCCGAAGCAGCTACAACTTCATAACAACATTCTGGATGTACAATAATATTCATATCCGGATGATTTTTCCGTACATTCTCAATATTTTTCACTGTAAAGTTTTGATGAACCGAACAATGCCCTTTCCATAAAATCACTTGAATTTCTTCTATATCTCCATCGTACTCTAATGAATCTGTATGCGGGTCCCATACTGCCATTTTATCTAACGGGATACCTAAATCGTACGCTGTATTTCTTCCTAAATGTTGGTCCGGTAAAAAGACAAGGCGCTCTTTTTGTGTAAACGCCCAAGATACCATTTGTTTTGCATTAGAGGAAGTTACTGTCGCTCCGCCATTACGACCGCAAAACGCTTTAATGGCAGCTGTAGAGTTTACATACGTTAACGGAATCATCGTATCTCCAAATAATTTCGTGAGCTCTTTCCACGCTCTTTCTGTTTGTTCAATATCTGCCATATCTGCCATCGAACAACCTGCACGCATATCTGGTAAAATAACAACTTGTTCGCCTGTCGTTAACATATCTGCTGTTTCTGCCATAAAGTGTACACCACAAAATACAATATATTTTGCTTCTTTATTGCTCGCTGCAACTTGTGCAAGCTGAAGTGAATCTCCTGCTGCATCAGAAAATTGTACCACTTCATCTTTTTGGTAATGATGTCCTGGAATAAATAGTGTTTTCCCCATTTTTTCTTTAATTTCACGAACACGCTTTTCCATATCTTCTGTTGACATCGTGTAATAACGCTCTGGTAACATCGTTTCAATCGGTTGCACTTTTTCTAAAATACTCATATTCCTTTCTCCCCCTCTAAGCCGCTTTCCTTACGCCTCAATATTGAAACTAATATCAAGTGCTTTCACTGAATGTGTTAACGCTCCAAGCGAAATATAATCTACCCCTGTTTTTCCGTATTTCGATAATTCTTCAATTGTAATACCTCCTGATGCTTCCGTAACGATGGCACTTGGTACAATCTTTGAAAACTCCCGAATCTCATCTGGCGTACGGTTATCAAACATAATAATATCCGCACCAGCAGCTACTGCTTCTCTCACTTGTTCCTCTGTTTCTGTTTCCACTTCTACTTTCACCATATGTCCTAATTTTTCTTTCACCGATGTAACAGCTTTCGTAATAGAACCAGCAAAAGCGATATGATTGTCTTTAATCATGACACCGTCATATAAACCGAAACGGTGATTAAATCCGCCTCCGCACATGACTGCATACTTATCAAACATACGTAGCCCTGGCATCGTTTTTCGCGTATCGCAAATACGTGTATGGCTACTATCTAAAGTACGAACAGCTTCATGTGTCATTGTAGCTATCCCACTCATACGCTGAATAACGTTTAATATAACGCGCTCTGCCATTAATAACGAAGCAATTGGCCCTTGCGCAGTTGCTATTATTTCGCCCTTTTCTACAAGATCTCCATCTTTTTTATGAAGCTCCACTTCAATTCTCTCATCAATTAATTTAAAGCCTTCTTCAATTACTAAACGTCCCGCAAAGACACCTGTATCCTTTGCAAGAAACGTTCCTTTTGAAAGTAAATTGTCTGGAAAAATAAGCTGAGATGTTACGTCTCTTTCCCCTATATCTTCTAGAAAAAATCGATTTAATGCTTCTTTAACTTTTATCGTGTTCATAAAGCCCCTCTTCCCTTCATCACACAAGCTGTAGTTTTCTTTTCACTCGAACGATCTCTTTTTTTTCGCTATTTCTATCTGGATAATCACTTCGATAATGACCACCAATGCTTTCTTCTCTTTGCAAAGCTGATACGACTATAAGCTCACAGACTGTTAACATATTAATAAGCGTTATCTCTTCATTTGTAAGAGCGTCATGTTGTAATATCATATTTCGAACACCGTACTTACTAAGCCATCTCTTTGCATAAGATAAACTTTTCTCTGTTCGTACAATCCCAACATATTTCATCATGCATTCTTGTATTTCTTCTTTCGCCGGCAAATGATTCAAAACGATAAACTTCTTTTCCTTCTCAGCTAGTGTGTTCAATCTGTCTTTTGCCACTTTCGTTAAAATATGTTGTCCTATTCTTTTTCCAAACACAAGACCTTCTAATAACGAATTACTTGCTAGCCTATTTGCTCCATGAACACCGTTACAAGCTACTTCACCGACCGCATATAAATTTGGAATGGACGTCTCTCCATCACAGTTTGTTTTCACGCCACCCATATGAAAATGAGCACCGGGTACGACCGGAATACGTTTTTCATTTATGTCGACACCATTCTTTTCACACAATGATGATACAGTCGGAAAACGTTCTTCGAAATTTCGGATAGACTCGATATTTACATACACTTGTTCACCCGACAAAAGCTGTTCATGAATCGCTCTTGCTACTACATCGCGCGGCGCGAGATCGTGATCTGGGTGTATATCCATCATAAAACGCTGCCCTTTTCCATTTATAAGGACAGCTCCTTCACCACGGACAGCTTCAGAGACGAGGCCGCAGCACCGCCCGTTCGCGTATAACATTGTTGGATGAAATTGTACAAACTCTAAATCTACGAGCTCCCCGCCTGCGCGGTACACCATCGCAAGTCCATCACCCGTAATTGTCTTATCGTTAGAAGTAAAGGCGTATAAACCACCAATCCCACCTGTTGCTAACACCGTACAATCTGCAACGTAACGCTTCAACTTCCCTTCACTAGTTCTTGTTAAAACTCCAACACATTTCTCATTTTCTATAATAAAATCGAGCACCATTTCCTGTTCCACTACCGTAACGTGCGGAGCTACTTCTTGAATGAAATGCTCTAATACATTCTTTCCTGTTGCATCGCCACCTGCATGTAAAATACGACGCTTTCGATGTGCGCCTTCTTTTCCAAGATGAGGACCCGTTTCATCTCCATCAAATTTCATTCCATTTTTAATGAGAGTATTCATTTCTTTCGGCCCTTCCTCGACTAAATAACGGACCACATCTTCATTGTTATAATGACATCCTGCTACTAACGTATCTTCAAAGTGATCATTGGGATTGTCATATGTAGCAACCGCCGCTGCAATTCCACCTTGTGCTAAATATGTATTATTATTACGATTCGTTTCCTTTGTGATAATAATCACATTCTTTTCGTGACAAATCTCTTTCGCAACACGAAGCGCCGCAACGCCACTTCCAATAATTAAGACATCTGCACTTGGCATAATTGTTGCCTCCTACTTTACACTTTTCAACTGTCTTGACACCTATATTTACATAGTTTTAAAATAATGACAAGAGTTTTTTTATAATTCTTATTTTCACTACCATTTAAAAATACAAGAAATGTAACTCTTACTAGGGAGAGGAACTTACATGATGATATATCTTGACTATGCAGCTACTACACCTATGAGTGAAGAGGCGTTACAAACATATATGAAAGCAGCATCGCAATACTTCGGAAATGAACAAAGTTTACATGATATTGGAGGAACAGCTTCTTCTTTACTACAAGTTTGCAGAAAAACCTTTGCTGACATGATTGGTGGAAAGGAACAAGGGGTATTTTTCACGAGCGGCGGCTCGGAATCCAACTACCTTGCGATTCAATCCCTTTTAAAGGCTAGAAGCGGGAAACATATTATTACAATACCTATGGAGCATGCATCCATTCGAAGTTATTTTCAATCCTTACAATCAGAAGGGTATACAATTACTGAAATTCCTGTTGATGAAAGCGGGGTAATTCATTTAGATGATTTAGAAACAGCTATTACAGAAAATACTGTTCTAGCAAGCATACAGCACGGAAACTCTGAAATTGGAACCGTTCAAAACATCGCAGAAATCGGGGCACTTTTAAAAAAATATAACGTTTTATTTCATTCAGATTGTGTGCAAACATTTGGTAAACTTCCTATCAATGTTTTTGAAATGGGGATTGATAGTCTTTCTGTTTCAGCACATAAAATATACGGACCAAAGGGTGTTGGTGCTTGCTATATAAATCCGCAAGTTCGCTGGACACAAGTATTTCCGGGAACTTCTCACGAAAAAGGGTTTCGCCCAGGTACAGTAAACGTTCCAGGCATCGCATCTTTTTTAACAGCTGCTGAGAATATATTAAAAAATCAACAGGAAGAAAGCTTACGTTTTAAAGAGTTACGATCCTACTTTTTAGAGCGATTACAAACACTTCCTCTAGAAATTGAAGTAGAAGGTCATTCTACTTCTTGTTTACCACATATTATTGGGGTTACAATAAAAGGAATAGAAGGTCAATATACAATGCTAGAATGTAATCGTCATGGTATTGCTATTTCCACCGGAAGTGCTTGCCAAGTTGGTAAACAAGAACCTTCGAAAACAATGCTTGCAATTGGAAAAACGTATGAAGAGGCAAAACAATATGTCCGCTTCTCTTTCGGGCAACAAACAACGAAAGATCAAATTGATACTACTATTCATGCACTACACACAATTGGAAATCAATTTTATAGAGGTGTTAAATCATAATGAAACAAAACGACCAAAAAAAGATTTTAGGTGAAGAAAGACGACAGCTTATCCTTCAGTGGCTTCTCGCTGCAAATGAGCCGTTATCTGGGAATGAACTATCAAAGAAAACAAACGTAAGTAGGCAAGTTATCGTGCAAGATATTTCCTTACTTAAAGCAAGAAACGAACCAATTATTGCAACTGCTCAAGGCTATTTATATTTAAAACCACAAGAGAAACAACAAGCTTTCGAACGCGTAATTGTATGCCAACATAAACCAGCGGAAGTACGTCAAGAACTTACAATGCTTGTTGACCACGGCGTTACAATTAAAGATGTAAAAGTTGAGCATCCTGTATACGGTGACTTAACAGCATCCATCATGGTAAGCAATCGCTTTGATGTAGAGCAATATTTACAAAAAATCGAAAACACAAATGCTTCCTATCTTTCGCAACTAACGGATGGTATTCACTTACATACAATTGAGGCAGATTCAAAAGAAAAGTTAGATGCAGCTTGCAAGGCACTAGATAAAGCAGGATTTCTCGTTTATTAATGTAAAGCACAGAGTTTTTATCATTCTCTGTGCTTTTTTAATGCTATAATATTGAAATAAATCGTAAAGGAGATCAAATATGGGAATTGAACTCGTTCACTTTAGCATTGGCAAGCCGAAACAAATGAAATATAGCGAAAATAAAGAAATGCTTACTGGTATATGTAAAGAACTTACCGAAGAAGCTTTCCTATCAAAAGATGGCTTCCTTGGCGATGATGTAGCGGATTTAAAACACCACGGAGGACCTGATCGCGCAGTTTGTGTGTACCCACACGAGCATTACGCACTATGGGAAAAAGAATTCCAAACAACACTCCCAGCTTCCGCATTTGGGGAAAACATTACCGTAACAAATATGTTAGAGCATGATGTTTGCATTGGAGATACATACAAATTAGGTGAAGCGATTATTCAAGTGACACAAGCGCGCGTACCTTGTAGCACGATTTCAAAACGCCTCGGTATTCCTGGCATACTGCCGCGCATTGTAGCAACCGGATTTACTGGCTACCTATGCCGCGTTCTTCAAGAAGGTACTGTACGTAAAGATTCAAAAATTACATTACTAGAACGTCAACCGAACAATGTTTCTGTTTTGTTCTCTAACGAAATTTATTTTCATAATAGAAAAGATAAAGATGGCATTGAAAAGATTCTTGCTGTTCCAGAACTAGCCGATATTTGGCGTGGTCAGTTAGAAGAGCGTCTTGCAAAGTTAAAATAAAGAATCCCACCATTTATAGGTGGGATTTTATTTATCTATCACGCGGTATAACCTAGCTCCTCTTACAACCAATAAGAAGAATAACTCCCAAGCACAGTAACCGAAAAACCAAGTGCTTCAAGTTCCATCGTTACACCTGGCAATAATACATCATCATATGCTTTATCAACATCAATCAAGAAAAAGTAATTTCCAAGACCTGTTTTCATCGGACGCGATTCAATTTTTGATAAGTTTAATTTTCTCCATGCAAAAGCTGATAACACTTGATATAGCGCTCCTGCATAATCAGCGGGTAACGTTATCATAAGCGTCGTTTTCTCTCCTCGGTTTTCTCCGTTATTTGAGAGTATTGCTTTCTTTTTCTTATGGAGCACGAGGAAGCGTGTATGATTATTTTTATACGTATGAATGCTACGTCTTACGATCGTTAATCCATATTTTTCTGCAGCTGCTTCATTTGCAATGGCAGCAATTTTTTCTTCTGGATGTTCTTTCACATATTGCGCAGCTGCACTTGTTGATGTCATATCTCGGACAGTTACCCCTTTTAATTCTTCATTTAAAAACTTATGACATTGTGCAATAGCATGCGGATGAGAGTGCACTGCATATACTTCTTCCCACACTTCTGCATACTGCGGATGTACAAGTAGGTGCTGCTGAATGGGTACTGTAATTTCTCCTACAATAGAAAGCGGCTGCTCATGTACGAGGTAATCAACTGTTATATTCACTGAGCCTTCTATGGCGTTTTCTAATGGTACCACTGCATAATCTACATTTCCATTTGCAGCTGCATCAATGCAGTCTGGAATCGTTCGATACGGTACATGCTCTGCTTCCGGAAAAAAACGACTCACCGCCATATTTGTAAATGTTGCTTCTGGTCCTAAATATCCTACTCGAATCATCGTCTTTTCCCCTCTTTTTCGTTTTCTTACTGTTATACCATACTTTTTTATATTCTTCTATGTAAATTTCGAATATTAAAAAAAGACTAGCGTTCGCTAGTCTAAATGTTTCCTATATTCTCTTTGAGCGAAGAAGAAATACACGGTGCATGCAGCGATATAAAACAGAATAAATAAGCCTACTTTTCTTAATGAACCGTCCATAAAGATCGTATTATGAAACGTATATAACGCAACCGCACTATGCATACTCCCCACTATAATTGGCACAAAAAATAGCATACACAATTGCCAGCGAGAAATCTTCCATACTTCTTCCTTCGTCATTCCCAGTTTAGAGAGTGCCCCGTACTGCTTTCGATCCGATGAAATATTATGAAACCATTTAAAATATACGATACTACATGATGTAAGGAAAAATAATATACTAATGAATGAACCTATAAATAGAGTAATATTGCCGAACTCTTTCATATTCACATATAACTCCATATTACTTCGAAATGCGTTATCATCATCTTGTTTCATATGTTTCCGTAAATCTTCATTTAATTTTTTCGTATTTTCGATATTGGGTAATGTATAGCCTCTATATATCATTTTTTCAGAATCAGGAACCTTATTTGCTATACTGTCAAAGTCTTCATCATTCATGACGAAGAACAGACCATTAATGTGCGAAGGGTGATGGTTAAATTGTACTCCTTCCTTTTGACCATTAAATACGAATGAATATGTTTGATTCATTACTTGCAATTGAATCTCTTTTTGATTATATACATTCGAATTATTGTATTTATTATAATAAACGAGTGTCACTGTACCTTTTTTAGGATGATACGTTTTCTGTTTTTGTTTTCTTGCCTCTTGATTGTATTCACTTTCTTTAATGAGCGGCGCTTCTTCTGTCTCTCCTTTATTAGACTGAAAGGATGCATACACTCCAACAAAACTCATATATTGAAAATCATCATATCCATATTGATGCAGTAATTGTTCAACGGTACCTTCCTCAAAGACTTCATGGGTAGAAACACCTTTTTCTATGTATGAAAATGAGTGTGCGCCCCCATCCCGCCACATATCTTGCATGCTAGAAAAATATAAGAACACCGTACCTGTTGCCGTAACTACAAACGTCGTTGCCATAGAAAGCATAAAGAAAAAGCGACCATTTTCCTTCATGCGATGTGACAATTGATTCACTATAAATAAATACGGATATGTATACATAATCTTTTTATTTCGTTTTATCATTTCTAATATTTGAGCAGTGCCGTGTGTAAAAGAAAAATACGTTCCGAAAAAGACAAGTATAGACACAGGAAAAAAATAGAATGCTATCGTTGGCATCGTCGCTTGTAACGCTAACGTGTATCCTATGCCTAAACAAATAAATCCGAATATACAAAGCCACATTGATGTTTTCTTCTCTTTTTTATCCGTTCGAAATTCTTTCAATAACCGAATGATTTTTATGTTCCATATACGTAAAGCACTTATAAAAGATAATAGAATAAAAACAACCATATATGTAATAAACGTTCCCCCAATTGCTCCCACGTCAAATATGACAGGGAGTTCTTTCGGAAGCCCCAGTAACATACTAAACACCATGAAGAAGAGCTTTAAAAAGATCATACCAAGCCCAATACCGAAAATATTAGCAAATACCCCGATTAATATTTGCTCGGTCATAATCACTCCTATTACGTTAGACTTCGTTGCTCCCATTAACATATATAACCCTAATTCTTTCTTACGTGCCTCTATGAAAATAGAAGTAGAGTACAAAATAAATATGACGAAAAAAGAAATGATTATAACATTACATATGATAAGTCCCCAGCGTACGTTTTGATACCACATCGTCTCCTGCATATACGGATGTACAATGACAGACATGTATGCAAAAGACGCGAATATTGCAAAGCAACTACTTAAGAAAAACACTTTATAATTACGCCAATTTCCTTTTATATTTTGCAGCGCTAGTTGCCGAATGTTCATCTATCGTCCTCCTATAACTTACTACATAGGCAAAAAGCTAGAGATTTCTCTAGCTTTTCACATGTTTCAAATATCCTCTTTGCGCGATTATAAAGTAAATCGCAGAAGCTACAATGTATGCTCCAATTACTATCGCACCTGATTTCCATAAATCGAGATAAAGCATTTTTCCTAACGTATGAAGAGCAAATCCACTATGAATGGCACCAATTAAAATTGGGATAAAGAAGATAACGCCCATTTGTCGAATTGCAATTTTACGAATTTCTTTATCTGTCATACCGATTCTCTTTAACGATTTAAATTGAATACGATCTTGCTCTTTATCGTTAAACCATTTAAAGTATGTCATACTACAAGCGAAGAAGAAGAATAGTACCGCTACGAAGAAACCGATAAACATTGTAATTGCTCCTGATTCCCTTATATTTTTATAAGCGAGCACCGAGTTATTTAATTCCGCTTGCTTATCTGGTGCAACTTCCTTTTTTAAATCTAACACAAGGTCTTCTGTACTTTTCCAATCTTCTATATAATAACCGTAATATTTCGTCTTTTCTTCATCTGGTACGAGTTTTGCGTATTTCTCAAAATCTTGATCATTCACAATGAGATATTCACTATCATTAAAAACAGAAAATGGAGTTGGCTTATTCAGTTGAACAGACTGCGTTTGTCCGTTAATTTTAATTTCATGCGATTTCGTACGACCTATCTTCATCATATCGTTCGCCATATCCGTTATGACCATCGTTGCACTACCTGGGGCATTATGAACTTCTCTAACTTGCTCTCTCTTTTGTTTACGTACTTCAGCGTTATATTCTTTTTCTGAAACAATCGCCATTGGCATCTCATGTTCACTGTTAAACATTGTGATTTTTTGAGTTCCAGGAAGTTTTACGTACGTTACTTCTCGCGCATCTTCAAACCCGTGTTTTTTTATTAATTCTTTTGTTTTTCCTTCTTTGATGACATTATGCGTATGAATGCCTTTTTCCTCATACGAAATAGCATGCGGGGTACTAGTTACTGCCTTATAACTCATATCCTCAAAAAATACGTACAGTGTACCAACTGCTGACGATACAACGGCCGTAATGATAGAAATTACAAATAAAAAACGAGCATTATCTTTCATTTTATAAATAAGATTGCTAAGTACGAACATATTTGGATATGTATAAAAAGATTTTTTTCGTTTTTGTAACGCCTTTAATACGACTGTACTACCTTGTGTAAATAGCAAATAAGTTCCGCCTATCGTCAGCCCTACAATCGGTAAAAACAGAATGATAAAATTCATAAATGTTACTTGGAAGCTAAGTACATATGCAACAATAATACATCCTATACCAACTATACATAACCATGTAAATGCAAAAGGTTCTACTTTTTGTTTTCTTGCTTCTCTTAATAAATCAATAATTTGCAAGCGTCCTACTGTCCAAACGCTAAACAATGATAAGATTAAAAATAGAATAAAGTATACACCTGCTGTAATGAAAACTGCTTTACTATTCCATACGAGTGGTAGTGTTTTATCTATTTTCAATATTACACTTAATGCTTGGAAAAATAATTTTGAACAAAGCATGCCAAGCCCAATACCTACTACAATGGCAATGCTACCTAACATAAGCTGCTCTAATATAATCATTCGGCCAAGTTGAGATTTCGTTCCACCTATTAATGTTAATAGACCAAATTCTTTTTTCCTTGCTCGTAAAAATGTTGAATTTGCATATAAAATAAAGAGTGCTGAGAAAATGACTACAATATAATTCATCGATTCTAACCCTTTTGAAATCATATCCCTCATACTAATATTACCGCTTACGACATCTGGATGATAAATGAAGGAAGCATACATGAAAAATACGACTATCGATAAACAACTACTTATAAGAAACGCTTTATAATTACGCCAATTTCCTTTTACATTACTAAGCGCGAGCTGGCGAAAGTTCATGATATTCTCCTCCTAGCATCGCAAGTACGTCCAGAATTTCTTGGAAAAAGGCTTGTTTCGTTCTTCCTTTATGTATTTCTGAGAAAATTTCTCCGTCGCGAATGAATAGAATACGTTCGCAATAACTCGCTGCTACTGGATCATGCGTTACCATTGCAATTGTCACTTTCTTTTGTTCATGTAAGTCTTGCAACGCGCTCATTAATGATTTTGCTGACTTCGAATCTAAGTTTCCAGTTGGCTCATCCGCTAAAATTAACGTAGGCTCATGAATAATCGCTCTCGCAGCTGCTGCACGTTGTTGTTGTCCGCCTGATACTTCATATACTTTTTTATTTAAAATTTCTTCGATATTTAAAAACTTTGCAATCTCAAGTACTTTTGCATCGATTTCATTTACAGATTTCTTCGCCATTACAAGTGGTAAAATGATATTTTCTTTAATCGATAACGTATCAAGTAAGTTAAAATCTTGGAAAATGAATCCTAAATGTGTACGGCGAAACTCCGCTAATTTTGCAGCACGCATTTGATTAATTTCTTCGCCATTTACAAGCACATGACCTGAAGTTTGCTTATCAATTGTTGCTAATAAATTTAAAAGCGTTGTTTTTCCGCTTCCTGAAGGACCCATAATCCCTACAAATTCGCCTTCTTCTATTTTAAAATTTATATCGTTTAAAGCAGTCGTCGCTACTGAACCTTTTGATTGATACACCTTCGTTAATCCTTTTACTTCAAGAACACTCATTTCTAATCCCCCTATGTGTTTTCTTCTTACATTTACTATAAGAAAAATAAGAAAAAGAAACGAGTGATTTCCCTTACAAAACGTTTTGTTATCTTACAGTTTTGTCATTTTTCTCATTAATGTATGATATTCTTCATCTTTTGCAAATTGGAACGTGAATGTTGTCCCTTCTCCTTCAGCCGATTGTACATAAATACCGTGGTGTAAATTATCGCAAATTTCCTTCGTAATATATAAGCCCATTCCAGTCGCTTCTCTCGTTTTCCGGCCATTTATTCCCGTAAAGAATGGGTCAAATATACGCTTTACATCTTGCTCTGGAATACCGATTCCATTGTCCTTAATATGTAATAACACTTTTTGATCTTTCTCTTCAATTTGAAATTGAATTTCCTTTCTCTCTGCTTCTGAAATTTTCGTATACTTAATTGCATTTACAACAATTTGACCTATAGCAATGCTCAGCCATTTTCTATCAGATGCAACCATACAAGTATCTTCCTCAAACATTACTTTCGGAAATACAGACGATTGAATGAAAGACTTTCGATTTTCATTAATAATACCTCGAATGATATCTATCACATTTACTACTTCCACTTTATAATCTTTCGCAAACTGCTCTAACCTTGCCATATGTAACGCTAAATCTAAACCATTTAGTATGCGGTTATTTTCTTCACGAATACTTTCAACTGTTGCTCTTGCTTCACGATGCTCCTTACCAAACTTCTGTAATAGCAATTCTATAACCGATACTGGTGTTTTCATTTGATGAATCCATTGATTCATAAATATCATTTGCTGCTGTTCTTTCGCATGTTGTTTATGAACTTCATTCATATATTGCTGTCTTAATAACGTAAACGATTCAACGACCATCTCTTGCTCTGATGTATAAGAAGTATCAATAAGTAAAGAATCGTGTAATGTATTTCCGCTGGCAACATATTTTTCAATTCTTTTTAAAAACACACTTCGTTTTCGATAATCGTAAATGAGGTATACGATAAATACAACTGTTCCTAATAAAAGTCCATATAACCACGTACTCCAATCAATAGATCGCTTTTCTAAAAGACTTTGCAACTGCAGTACAAGCCCAAATAAACAAAGGCTAACAATATAAGAAAGAATTAAAGAAAAGCGATCCATAAGGTAATTTTTAACCTTCATGCCCCTCGCCCCACTCTGTAAGAAGCGCATAACCATATCCGCGTTTCGTTACAATTGCATTTTTAATGCCTAGCTCCTCTAGTTTCTTCCTTACGCGTTTTACATTTACGGTTAATGTATTATCATCCACAAAAGCTACCTCATCCCATAGGGCTTCTAACAGTTCTTCGCGTGTTACATATTGATTTGCTTGTTTCATTAAACATTCTAATAAGTAAAATTCATTTTTGGTCAGCTCCGTTTGTTGCCCTTGCCACTCAACAACATGCTGAGAAGGGAATAACAACAGTCCATTTACACCTAAACAATCACTTTCTGCTGCAGAAGCATACTCACCATACCCACGCCGAAGTGCACTCTTCACCTTTGCCTTTACAATATCTAAATGGAATGGCTTCGTAATGTAATCATCACCGCCATTTTCAATTGCCATTACTTGATCCATTTCCCCTGTTCTTGCAGAAACAAAAATAATTGGTGCATTCGATACACTGCGGATTTGACGACACCAATAAAAACCATCAAAATACGGTAAATTAATATCCAGTAACACGAGATGTGGATTTACTTTTACGAACTCATCTTTTATATGTCGTAAATCACTTGCTCTAAATGACTGATAGCCATACCTTTCTAAATGCTCTTCTAATATCCCCGCGATTTTTTCATCGTCTTCTACAATTAATATTTTATACATGTTCACTTTCTCCCTATAAAAAATTCTTCTAAAACCACTCCTCTTTTTATTATAAATTGAAAATTTAATTAGTGGGGATTTTTTCCTGTTCAAATCAGACTTTTACGATATAAAAAAAAGACTGCCATATTTCGGCAGTCTTAGTCGATAAATTCAAATTCATATTCAAGAATTTTTACAATATCTCCATCTTTCGCACCACGTGCACGAAGAGCTTCATCAATACCCATTCCACGCATTTGACGAGCGAAACGACGTATAGATTCATCACGTGAGAAGTCTGTCATCTTGAATGTTTTCTCGATATCGTAACCAGAGATAACAAACGTGCCATCACTTTCACGTGTAATTTCAAATTTAACACCTTCAGTATCAAATTTGTACATTACACTTGTGTCAGACTCATCCGCAACTTGATGTATCGGGAATTCTGGTGTTGTTTCTATTAAGTTCGCTACTTCAAACAGTAAGTCACGAACACCTTGTTTCGTTACAGCTGAGATTGGGAAGATTTTTACTTCGTCTCCCACTTTCTCTTTAAATGCTTGTAAGTTTTCTTCTGCATCTGGCATATCCATTTTGTTTGCAACAACAACTTGTGGACGCTCCGTTAAGCGAAGATTGTATTCTTTTAATTCATTATTAATCGTTACGTAATCTTCAAATGGATCACGGCCTTCTAAACCAGACATATCAATAACATGCACGATTACACGTGTACGCTCGATATGACGTAAGAATTGATGTCCAAGTCCAACGCCAGCATGTGCCCCTTCAATTAGTCCAGGAAGGTCAGCCATAACGAAGCTGCGGTTATCACCAGTTTCAACAACACCAAGATTTGGAACGATTGTTGTGAAGTGATACTCTGCAATTTTCGGACGTGCTGATGATACGACAGATAATAATGTAGATTTACCTACACTTGGGAATCCGACAAGTCCAACGTCTGCTAGTACTTTAAGTTCTAGGATGACATCACGCTCTTGACCTGGTTCCCCGTTCTCAGCGATTTCTGGCGCTGGATTCGTAGCTGTTGCAAAACGTGAGTTACCACGGCCACCGCGGCCACCTTTTGCAATTACAGCCGTTTGTCCATGCGTTACTAAATCGGCAAGAATTTGACCAGTTTTTTCATCTTTTACTACTGTTCCTGGTGGAACCTTTACAAGTAAATCTTCAGATTTACGTCCGTGCTGACCTTTACTCATTCCGTGCTGACCGCGATCAGCTTTGAAATGACGTTGGTAGCGGAAGTCCATTAATGTACGTAAGCCTTCCTCAACAACGAAAACAACATCTGCACCTTTACCACCGTCGCCACCTGCTGGGCCACCTTTTGGAACATACTTCTCACGACGATACGCAACCATTCCGTTACCACCGTCGCCGCCTTTTACATATATCTTGACCTGATCTACAAACATTATTTCACCACACTTTTTTCAATTGGTTGTAATATAACTGAGACTTCTTCGTCTCGTACTGTATAAGAAATGGAAAACCATTTATTGTTTTGGGTCGCAAGCCAATTCTGTAGTTCTTCTACACTCGTTAGCTTACCACGAAAATCAAAAAAGAAACGAGCATTCTCCGCGTCACATTCAATTGTGATACAAACATAATTTTCAACATATACGTCTAAACTATGCTGAAGCATTGAGAAAAATTGATTCGTCCATGTACATACAGTCTCATCTAAGTGAGATAAGTTATGTAATTTCCCTAATACTTCGTACTCCAATAAGCACGGCTGCTGTTTCCAATTATATGTTAAAATCCACTCTGAAAATAAAGGCATTGATAGCCCCATCAGATTGGATTCTTGTCTCGCTTCTTGGACAAAACGATCGATGAGACTATGAATTTCTTCCACTTTTCCAAGGGAAAGGTTTCCTTTCACCATCTGCATACGATTGAGCCAATCATGCCTTGAATGGCGCAATGCATCTATAATTGTCCATTTTTCATTCATTTAGATACCCCTTAATATAGAAAAACTCTAACCTGCACTCAGGTTAGAGTTTTCCGTGAGTTCTTATGCTTCTTGAGCAACAGGATATACGCTCACTTGTTTGCGGTCACGGCCAAGACGCTCGAAGCGTACTACGCCGTCAACTTTCGCGTATAAAGTGTCATCGCCACCACGACCAACGTTAACACCTGGATAAATTTTTGTACCGCGTTGACGGTAAAGAATTGAACCACCTGAAACCGTTTGACCATCTGCGCGTTTAGCACCAAGACGTTTTGACTGAGAGTCACGACCGTTCTTTGTACTACCTACACCTTTCTTAGATGCGAAAAACTGAAGATCTAATCTTAACATACGTTACACCTCCTGCACTTTTTCTATTAAACGGATATACTTTCCGTAATCAAGTTCGATCGTCTTAAGCGAAACAACCAATCCTTCTAAAAGCGTTTGTGCTTTTTCTGCTGCATGAACGTCTAAATCATTAGGCAATTCATACGTTAAGAATCCGCCATCGCTTCCGAGTTCAATAGTTGCCTGCACATTACAAAGTTCTTCCACTGCATTTATAGAACCAAACACAACCGCTGTAGTTGCAGCACAGACAAGATCTTGTCCATGTGGCGCATAATCGGCATGTCCAGTCATTTTAAATGATTGGATACTTCCTAATTTCGTACGACTTATCGTAATTTTAATCATGTTAACCTGAATTAAGCGTTGATAGCTTCAACAACTAGCTTAGTGTAAGGTTGACGATGACCTTGTTTCTTACGATTGTTCTTTTTCGCTTTGTATTTGAAAACGATAATTTTCTTAGCGCGACCTTGTTTTTCAACTTTCGCAGTAACTGTTGCACCTTCTACAACTGGGCTACCAACTTTAACGTTTTCGCCACCAACGAAAAGAACTTTGTCAAAAGTAACAGTTTCACCAGCTTCAACATCTAATTTTTCAATATAGATTGCTTGACCAGCTTCAACTTTAATTTGTTTTCCACCTGTTTCGATAATTGCGTACATACTTGCACCTCCTCTTAATTACTAAGACTCGCCAAAAACGAGGTAGACATAAATGCCTTTAGGGAACCTGTCTTGTGCGGTTGTAGCATATAGCCGTTTAGGTGCTATAAACTATAACATAAAGATGTTATCATGAATCATAGACGGTTGTCAATGAAAGTTCTACTAACTATTTTTTCCGTTCTACAATTTCTTTTTTACTTCCAAAACGGATAATGGCGTACTTTTCGATCATATCATCTTTGAAATAAATTTCAAATGGAATATTTTTTTGTAATTCTTTTTGCAAAAATTGTTTTTGTAATTCTTTAGGTGCAGCAATTAATACTGCCTCGTATTCTATATTTCCATATGTGATTAGCTCTCTCTCTAACTCATACGCAATTGTTTCATATGACATCACATACCCCGTCGCTTTGCACGGTACACACTCTCCTAGTAACACGTCGCGTAAAGAATGTTTTTTACGTTTACGTGTCATCTCCAAAATCCCTAACTCTGTAAACCCAAGTACTCTCGTATATGTGCGATCACTTTGCATAGCAGCGATGAGACATTCTCTTACCTTTTCTTTATCTTCTCTTCTTTTCATATTAATGAAATCAATTAATATCATACCGCCAATATCACGCAATCTTAATTGACGTGCTATCTCTTCAGCAGCCAATTCATTTGTACGAAGGACTGTATCTTGTAAATTCTGTTTTCCAGTAAACTTGCCCGTATTCACGTCAATTACAGTCATCGTCTCCATTTGTTCCACAATTAAATACGCACCGTTCGGGAGCCACACAATTTTTTGAAGTGCTTTCTCGATCTCACGCTCTATTCCAAAATGGCTAAACATTGAAGATTTTTCATTATACAAAGATACTTTTTCTTTTCCGACTTTTTCTTCTAATTCTTTTACTATACTTCTTGTATCTACAACTACTTTTTCAATCGTTTCAATTGGATTCTCTTGAAATACACGATCTAAAAAGGTGGCCGGTCGATGAAGTAGTAACGGTGCCTTTCCTTGGCCCTCTTTTCTTTTTAACTCTTCATATAGCTGCTGTAATCTTTGCATTTCAGCTTGTATTTCTTCAATTTCTCCTTTTTCAGAAGCAGAACGGAAAATGTACCCACCTGTCCCTTCTACTTCAATTTGGAGTAGTTGCTGCCTTCTTTTATTGTTTTTTATTTTCCGAGAAACGGCACGCATTTCATCATATGGCATATAAACGACATATTTCCCGGTAAATTCTATGTTCGCTGTCAATTTCGGCCCTTTCGTATCAATTGCCTCTTTCACAACTTGTACGAGTACCGCCTGCCCTTCATGTATACGATAAGAAGACGGCACATCATCGTATGAAAGATACGCATGTTTTTCTAAACCGATGTTTACAAATGCTGCGTTCATTCCAGCAATCGTTCTTACGATACGTCCAACATAAATATGCCGAACAATCTCTTGTTCTTCATTTCGCTTCCATAAAAACTCAACCATTTTTTTCTTCTCTTCAATCGCAACGCGTTTTTCCGATCCAGCGTAGTTTATATATAACGTTTTCAAAATTCTTTCCTCACTTTATAATCTTCTTTGCTTTTACAATAATAAAAGGTTAGTGCTATCGTCAACACTAACCGATTAATTCTTCGACAGATGAAGTTGTTCGTTTTTCAGTAAAATACGCATAGAGCAATTCATTTTCATCCAATGTGTAATGTTCTTTATATTTTCCATGGACGATAATAGAGTGCTTATACCCTCTACGAAATTTTGTGAAGATCTTATATAAATGATCTTCTGATTGCACTTCAATGGGTGCAATCTTTTCAATTCCTCTTTTGTTCCCGTAGTATCGTTCTAACAAAAAACGCATAAAGGCGTACCGTCTTTGTTTCCATTCTTGATATAACGATACCGCTAAAAATATGAGAAGTACCCACATCATAATATTGTTACTATTCCAAAGTAACTGCCACACTAGTATTACACTAAAAAAAACACATGATAATTTCATCATCTTTTCATGTGCTTGTAAATAAGGAAAACGATATGATAATACGTTAAACAATACTTTCCCGCCATCAAGCGGCCAAATAGGAAGTAAATTAAATGCTAAAATAATTATATTATTCCACATAAAGAAATAATATAATTCCGCACTTAACCAACCAGTTTCAAACAATATATAACCTACCGCCATCATCCAAATATGTTGAATAGGTCCTGCAATTACGACAACAAGCTCCTCTTTCAATGACTTATTCCCATGTTCCTCAAGCTCAGCTACACCACCAAACGGTAAAAGTTGAATCTTTTTAATACGCCAATTATAATGTGCCGCTGCGAAAGCATGCCCAAGTTCATGGATAAGGACGATACAAAATAAAAGCAGCAACTCTTTAAAACGCGCCGTAAAAATACCAATGACTATAATAACCCAAAACAACGGATGCACTGAAATTTTCGTTAAAACATCTCTATATTTAATCAAACGAAATCACCTGAATCGGGTCAATAAATTTTTCATTCTTTTTTATTGCAAAATAAAACTTACCATTTTTATTATTTGCATCATTATTCACTGTTCCAATTTTTTGTTTCTTTGAAACGTAATCATATAATTTCACTGACATGTCATTTAAATTCGCATACCATGACTCCGTGCCATCTGCATGCTGAATTTGAACTGTATTACCGAGTTCCTCTTTCTTACCTGCAAAAACAACAAGCCCTTCATTCACTGACTCAACAGTTGCATTTGTAGCTGTTTGGACAAATACACCTTGGCCATTTTTTTGAAATCCTTGCATTACCTTTCCGGAAGCAGGAATTGCATAATCTTTTTGCTGAATAGTTCCTTCTTTTTTCTCATTTGGCGAATAAAATACGAGAGGTTTTCCAAACTGCTTTTCGTACCATTTCGCTACAGTAGCAAACTGAAACTCTTCTTTCATCACTTTTTCTGTAACAGCTTTCGCACCATCGAAAGAAGAGGGTGCATTCTTATATAAAATAGCGATAGAAAGAACTAATATTGCTGATAATAAAACTTTGAAGAAAAACACTTCTTTTCTAAATAAAGGATGAATTTCCTTTTCTCCACCCTCAATAAATACTGTTTCATTATCAAAATTCCCTCCAGCGAAATACTGCTCTTCCTCCATCCTTTCTTGCTCTGCCTTCCTCTTCGCAATCCGTTTTTTAATTTCTTCTACACGTCTATTCTTCATACTGTCTCCTTTCTTTCATTAAGCTAATTTAAATAGAAACAGTTGTATACAGTTTGTACATATGTATGAGCTAGGAAAGGAAGATATTCGTGTGAAGAAAAAAGAAAGCACTCCGCAAATATGCGAAGTGCTTTTAACGGATTCCAAAGAAGTTTTTCATCTTTGTAAATACCGATACCTTTTCTTGTTCAAATGCTTGTAATGGGACATTCTCACCCAACAAACGTCTTGCAATATTACGATAAGCTAACGCTGCTTTTCCGCTCGGTTGCAACGCTACAGGTTCACCTGTGTTTGTAGCACGAATAACTTCGTCATCATCTTCGACAACACCAAGAAGCTCGATTGACAATGTACGTACGATTTCATCAACATCTAACATATCCTGTTCATGAAGCATATGACTACGCACACGATTAATAACAAGTTTCGGTGGTTCAATATCCTCTTTTTCTAAAAGCCCGATAATACGATCTGCATCGCGCATTGAGGATACTTCTGGCGTCGTAACAACAATTGCTTTATCCGCACCAGCTACCGCGTTTTTAAATCCCTGCTCAATCCCCGCAGGACAATCAATTAATATGTAATCATAATCTTGACGTAATACTTGTATTAATTCATCCATTTGTTCAGGTGTTACCGCTGATTTATCACTCGTTTGTGCTGCAGGTAATAAATAAAGATCATCAAAACGTTTATCTTTAATAAGAGCCTGAGGTAAACGGCAACGCCCTTCAACGACATCAACAAGATCAAATACAATACGATTTTCCAGCCCCATTACTACGTCTAAGTTTCTAAGACCGATATCTGTGTCAATTAAGCACACTTTCTTTCCAGATAACGCTAGGGCTGTACCAATGTTCGCAGACGTTGTAGTTTTACCTACACCGCCTTTTCCAGATGTAATTACTATTGCCTCTCCCACAGCTATACAATTCCCCTTTCTAACTTTGTTAAATTAGGTCTAAGATGAGTGAGAAGTTGCAGTCGATCGACAACAATGTGATTGTTCTCATTAATATACGCACATTCTGCCGCCTCCGCTCCGTCTTCTTTCTCTTCCGGAGCCCGCATTGCCACATCACTAATTCGAAGTTGCATCGGGTTCATAACAGATGCAGCGATTACAGCATCCGAATCCCCATCGTACCCAGCATGCGCAATTCCTCTTAATGATCCTACGACAAAAATATTCCCCCCAGCGATAACCGTTCCGCCTGGATTAACATCTCCAATTAACAATAAATTTCCTTTTACATGTAAAACTTGTCCAGAGCGAACAATTTTGGAAATAGGGACAATTTCTGTTTCTTCTTTCCAAGCTATTGCTTCCGCTTTAGTTATAACATCACTTTCAATTGAATCCACAACAAGATTCTTTTTATTACGAATTAACGTACGAATCTCTTCTTGTTGGACTTCTGTTAAATAACGATTTCCCACTTTCACATGCACTTCAATTAAAGAGCGCCCATCACCATCATAGTAATGTGTAGAAAGCTTTTCATCCAATTCCTCTAGCAATTCAGAGAATGAACAACAATCATCTAAATGAAGCGTTATTCCGTCTTTTGTCCCTTTTATTGTTACATTTTGTTGCTTTTTTTCTTCCACTAAAGTTCACCCCACCGATTCAATTCGACATAAAATTAGAAAATCCTTTTTTCTTTTTCTTCCATCGCTTTTGAAAGACGCACTAAATATCGTCTCAGTGGGAAACAAACTATTAATAAGAAAATTGCATTTAGCAATAAAGTAGACAGGAGACGATCTGTGAAAAAGACATACGCTGACATATGAGTACGTCCTAACAAAGTTAAAAATCCATACACATAATACTCTAATGCTACTATGCTAGCTAGTACGATAGAAGCAACAATAAATAAATTCAATTGTAATATCTTCATCACACTATAAACTAAATAAGCTAAAATCGGATACGCAAATATATATATACCAACAAGTTCTGTGTATACGGTATCAAATAAGAAACCAAATAAAAGTCCGTAATAAATCCCTTGGACCGGACTATAGTACACAGTAACAAAACATAAAACAATGATAAAGAAATGAGGTGCTGCTATACTGTCTTTCCAAAAAACCTCTGTTGGAACAATAGTAGCAAACATATTTTCAAATAGAAAAACAAAAAGGAGCAAAAGAGGAAGAGCTGCTCTTTTTAAAATCTTCATCATCTCTTCTCCCCCTCCTATTCTAATGGCGCTGAAGGCATTGCACGTTTCGCAACTATAACATGCTCTACGTCATTCAAATCAGCGGCAGGTTTTACATAAGCTGTTTTTGTTAAGCCGTATGGATCCGGCTGAACATCAACGATTGTTCCAATTACAAGACCTTTCGGGAAAATATCACCGAGTCCAGATGTTACTACTAGTTGGTCGGTTTTTACATTTGCATCAGAGCCAATCTTTGTGAACAGAAGTAAGTGCTTTTCTTTGTCGTAACCTTCAATCAATCCAAAGATTTTTTCATCACCTTGTACGATAGCAGAGACACGATTTGTTCGGCTCATAGAGCTTAGCAATTCTACTGATGATGTAAACTGAGATACGCTTTTCACTCGTCCAACTAGACCTTGTGAAGTTACTACAGCCATATCTTTTTTAATTCCTTGCTGTGCCCCTTTATCAATTCCAACTAGATCGTACCATTTATCTGGATTACGAGAAACAACAGTAGCTGGAATTTCAGTATAATCACTAGGCAACTCTTTTTTACCAGTTAACTCTTGTAACTTCTTTTTATCATCTTCTAATTGCTTTACTTTCCCTGATAACTTTCCGTAATTATCTAATTTTGCTTTTAATTCTTTATTCTCTTCATACGTGCGCTTTACATCCTCTACATTTTCGAAGAATCCAGCTACGTATTTCGCTGGCTTTTGGAATACACGTTCTACAACACCGACAGTGTCTTTAACAAACTGCTCTGGCCATGTTAAACTGTTCCGTTCTTTCAATGAGATTCCAATCAATGCCACGAGAAGAATAATACTAACTAACAAAACAATTAATCTTTTGTTTAAGAAAAACTGTGGCACGTTCACACCCTCTTAATTTCATTGATTTTTATTTTGCAATATTATCGAGCAGCAGTTTTGAAAAGATCGATATTGTCTAATGCTTTACCTGTTCCAATTGCTACGCAATCTAATGGATCTTCTGCAACAAGAACTGGCATATTTGTTTCTTCACTAATCACTTTATCTAAGTTACGCAGTAATGCTCCGCCACCTGTTAATACGATACCACGGTCCATGATGTCTGCCGCTAATTCAGGTGGAGTTTTCTCTAACGTATTTTTAACAGACTCTACAATTGCATCTACTGTATCTTTTAATGCATCTGCAATTTCTTCTGGTTGAATTAGTACTGTTTTTGGTAAACCACTTACTAAATCACGACCGCGAATTTCCATAGGCTCGATACCTTCTGGCTCGCCTGCAGAACCGATTTCTAATTTTAATGCTTCAGCTGTTCTTTCACCGATCATTAAGTTGTAGCTTTTCTTAATGTACTGAATGATTGAATCATCCATATCATCACCAGCAACACGAACTGATTGACTTGTTACAATACCGCCTAAAGAAATGATTGCAACTTCTGTTGTACCGCCACCGATATCAACAACCATACTACCAGTTGGCTCCCAAACAGGTAAGTTCGCACCAATTGCTGCTGCAAATGGTTCTTCAATTGGATAAGCGTCACGAGCACCCGCTTGACGAGTCGCATCGATTACTGCACGTCTTTCTACAGCTGTAATACCAGACGGTACACATACCATTACGTAAGGCTTACGTGAGAAGAATCCATTTGATTTTTGAGCTTGTTGAATGTAATATTTCATCATTGTTGCTGTCGTTTCGTAATCAGCAATTACACCGTCTTTCATCGGGCGAAGTGCCACAACGTTTCCTGGTGTACGACCAATCATTTGTTTTGCATCGCTACCTACAGCAACGATTTGTTTCGTATCAGTTTGTAACGCTACTACTGAAGGTTCACGTAAAACTACACCTTTTCCTTTTACATATACAAGCGTGTTCGCAGTTCCTAAATCTATTCCAAGATCGCGAGTAAATCCACCAAATCCAAACATATTATTTATCTTCCTTTCTTGTTTTCACGGACTCATTTTTTCTTACTTTATATTATAAAAACAGTACGTTTTTTATATCTTTATCCTTTTTGTAGATAAATTTCTACAAAAAACTCATAAATCACATTATAAAACAAAATAAGTAAAAAGCATAGTCTTAAATATGACCTTTTTCCTTTAAACTCACGAATTTATGGTCGCCTATTATAATATGGTCAAGCACTTCAATTCCGATAATTCGGCCGCATTCTACTAACCGTTTTGTTACTTCAATATCTTCTCGGCTCGGCGCGGGGTCTCCTGAGGGATGGTTATGAAGACATATGATAGAGGCTGCTGCACGGCGGAACGCTTCTTTAAAAACTTCCCTTGGATGTACAATTGATGTGTTTAAGCTTCCAATGAAAATTGTTTGCCTATGTATAACTTGATTTTTTGTGTTTAAATATAAACATACAAAATGCTCCTGCTGCAGGAAACGCATTTCTTCCATCATATATCTCGCGCAATCTTCTGGGCTTCGAATGCTATATCTATTTTGATACTCTAAACGCACCATTCTTCTACCGAGTTCAAAAGCAGCTATAAGCTGCGTTGCCTTCGCAACCCCAACACCATGTATACTGACAAGCTCTTCTAACGTTGCATCTTTCAACATACGTAAACCGTCAAAGTGATGTAAAATTTTATCTGATAACTTTAAAACTGTTTCTTCTTTAGAACCTGTTCTGAGTAACACTGCAAGAAGCTCCCGATTCGATAAACTTCCAGCTCCTTCTAACAATAAACGCTCCCGTGGCTGTTCTTCTTTAACAACATCACGAATACCGTTCATTTCTCCACCCCTTTTATTTGTTCTCTCAAAGAAAATCCCATGCAATTTTACGCATGGGTTACATCAACATTAAATTGTTTTAATTCTCGAACAAGACGTGCAATTGGTAACCCGACTACACTATAGTAGTCCCCTTGAATATGTTGAACAAAAATAGACCCTTTACCTTGAATTCCATAACTTCCTGCTTTATCAAGAGGCTCTTTTGATGCAACGTATGCGTCAATTTCCTCTTCTGTTAATTCCCAAAACGTAACTTCTGTACGCTCGTAAAAAGTGACTGTTTTGTCTTTCGCTATAATTGCAACGCCTGTATACACTTCATGTGTTTTCCCTGATAATAATTGCAACATTTCTTTCGCCTCAGCCTCATTAGAAGGCTTTCCAAGAATACGCGACTCATATGTAACAATTGTGTCTGCACCTAACACAATTTGATCACTATTCGTTTCTGCTACCGCAGATGCTTTTTGCAAGGCGAGTGACATAACAATATCAGAAGGCGATGAATACGCACCAATCGTTTCTTCTACTTCACTTACAATGATTTCAAATGGTACACCAGCTAACTCAAGTAGTTCCTTCCTGCGTGGTGATCCTGAAGCTAAAATAATTTTTCTCATATTTTCTCCTTCCTTTCTCACATGAAGCAGAATCATTTACAACAATCGTATCAAAGGAATAGTTTGTCCACAAATGAAAGAAATATTATTTCCTCTATATAAAATAATACTTCTTTACTAACATACGATTATATCTCTGCCATAGAGAAAGCACTTTGCTATAAATTCAAAAGAAAAGAAAGAAGTACCTACACTTCTTCCCTCGTCATTTCATTATCCTATTATTTCGCCTTTTGTGAAACAATTTTTTCATACGAAAGCATACCATCAATAATAACTTGATTTAATTTCGCCAAAGATTCCTTATCACCTTTTCCATCCTTCACTGTTTGCACAGCTACTGACGTATACATATACAATTTCTTTGCTTCTTCTTGCTTCATACTTTTCCCTTCTTTTTCAATCGCTTTCCACTCTTTTTCAATCGCACCTATGTCTTTCGCATTACTTTTTCCACTACCTTGTACGCTAGAAGTATATTTTGCTAAATGAGTATATAATGGCTGTACTTTTGTTAAAAACGATCCAACTTCTTTATCATCTTTCAATAACGCTTTATCTGTTATATCCCAGTCCTTTTTCAATACGGAGACATTATCATTTTTATACTGCGTCATTAATTGGTTTACGCCTTGTTCATCGCTAGCAATACCAACAACTAATGCATACTTATCACCGCTCGGTTTTAAAGCTGCAACGCCTCCATTATCTTTCCACTCTTCAAGAGCAGCCTGTCCTTTTTCTTCAGAAGAATAAATTCCTCCTTGAACAAAAAATAATTTCATTGGATTTAATGACGTTCCTGTCTGCGTTTTTGGTTTTTCCTCTTTTTGTGCTGGTGTTTGTTCTGCTGTTCCCCCCACCTTTGATTCTTCATTTCGCGTCTGCTTCGAAGCCGTTACTTCGCTTCCCCCTGTCGCACCTTGTCCTTTCAGTAACTGTAGCATGCCCATCCCAAACGCCGTACCAATAATAATCGCCGTTGCAACGATTACAATTAACGTATTGCTCCACTTCTTCCGTGTTTTTTCCGTAGACGCTAATTTCGCTTTTTGAAACGGAACAACGTTTTTCGGCCTTTCACTTTCTACTACCATCCATTCAAATTCATCTTTCTTCTTCTCCTCATACTTCGCTTCTATTCCATTCACTTTCACTGAGATCGTTCGTGATTGCTTGTCCATACACTCACACCTCACCTCTTATCGTTGTCCGCATCATATCATATTCATTTCACAAAAAAACGAGATATTTGTCAGAGGAATTCGCCAAATAACCCTATATATTTATCTTATATGTATGCATTTGACTTCATTTGTAGAACAAAAAAACTAGATAGCAAAGACTATCTAGTTTTTCTCGCGAATATATTTTCGAACTTCCGAAATGAAATAAAGAGAACCTGTTATGATAAAAACATCATTTTCCCCAATCATTTCAACTTTCGTATCAATTGCCTCTTTCCAATTTTCAAAAACTAATTTTGATTCTTTCTTTCCATACGATGCAAGCTCGCCTGCTGAAATAGCACGATCAAAGGCGAATGTTGTAAAAATAATTTCATCGGCAATTGTTTCTAATTGACCTACCATATTATGCAACTGTTTATCACCAAGGGCAGTAAATAAAACTATTACATTTTTATCTTTGTAATGTGATTCTACTGTTTTCACAAGACTTTCGATACCTTCTGGGTTATGGGCACCATCTATAATAATATCTGGATTACTTTGCAGTTTTTCAAATCGCCCAATCCAATACGCTTCCTGTAATCCAGTTCTTATTTCTTCTTCCTCAATTAAAAATGATAAGTATGTTTTGACATACATGACTGCCATAAGTGCAAGTGCTGCGTTTCCTACTTGATGACTACCTTTCATTGAGATTCGCACATCTTCAAAAGAGGCGAAAGGACAAGTGAAATCGAACTGTTCTCCATCTTCGCTAGACTGTTTATGTAACGCTGTAAAATGGTTGCCCATCTCGTATAAGTTTGCATGATTTTCCTTTGCAACCTTTTGAATGACTTGCAACGCTTCCTCATCTCGTACACCAGTAATAACCGGAACACCAGACTTAATAATTCCCGCCTTTTCATATGCAATTTCTCCTAGTGTATTACCTAAAATATGCATATGATCGTGGCCGATATTTGTAATAATCGTGAGAACAGGGTGAATCACATTCGTAGAATCAAAGCGCCCTCCAAGCCCTGTTTCAAATAAAACAACATCACAGAAATTAACTTTACCGAAATAACAAATTGCCATAACAGTAATAATTTCAAACTCAGTCGCTTCCCCTAAATCCGTCTCATCTAGTTTTTCAACAATTGGCTTTACCATCTTTACAAGTTCAGTAATCTCTTCATCTGCAATTGGTGTGCCGTTCACACTAATACGTTCGTTAAATATTTCAATATAAGGAGAGGTAAATGTCCCTACCTTATACTTTGCGTCTTCTAACATGTAGCGCATATATGTTAACGTTGAACCTTTTCCATTTGTACCAGCAAGATGAACACATTTTATATGACGCTCTGGATTTCCTAGCTCTTCTAACATCCATCTCATTCTTTCTAACCCTGGTTTAATACCAAACTTCAATCGGCTATGAATCCATCCTATTGCTTCTTCGTATGTATGTATCACGTATGCTTTCCCCTTTCAAAAGACAACCTTCATCATTCTATTATACGCAAAGAAAAGAGACTCACCAATATAGTGAGTCTCTAAAAAATATTTTTTATTTCTCAAGATCTACTAGACGTTGGCGAACTGCTTCGCGTTTTTCTAGGTAATCTTGCTCTTTCGCACGCTCTCCTTCAATAACTGCTGCAGGAGCTTTCGCTACGAAACCTTGGTTTGAAAGTTTCTTCTGTACACGTTCTACTTCTTTGTCGAACTTCTCAAGTTCTTTCTCAAGACGCGCTCTCTCTTCATCAAGATTGATAAGATCAGCTAAAGGTAAGAATAACTCTACACCTGTTACGATTGCAGTCATCGCTTTTTCTGGCGCTTGTAAATCCGTTTGAATTGTTAATTCGCTTGGGTTACAGAAACGCTCAATGTAAGAGCTGTTTTTCGTAAGTTGAGCAAGTACAGCCTCGTCTTTTGCTTTAATTTGCATTTGAACTTTTTTGCTCATTGGCGTATTAACTTCTGCACGGATGTTACGAACAGAGCGAATGATATCAACTAGAAGGTGCATTTCTGCCGCTGCTTCTGTATCTTGTAAATCTTCGCGAACTGTTGGCCATGCTGCTACTGTAATAGACTCGCCTTCATGCGGTAAATGTTGCCAAATCTTCTCTGTTACGAATGGCATGAATGGGTGTAATAGACGCATTGTTTGGTCTAATACGTAAGCTAAAATAGAACGAGTTGTTTTCTTAGCTGCTTCATCTTCACCGTATAGTGGAAGTTTCGCCATTTCAATGTACCAGTCACAGAAATCGTCCCAAATGAAGTTGTATAATGAACGACCAGCTTCACCGAACTCATATTTATCCATGTTACGTGTTACGCTTTCGATTGTTTCATTTAAACGAGTTAAAATCCACTTATCTGCAACTGATTTTTCACCAGTTAAATCGATTTCTTCATACTTCATATCATCCATGTTCATTAATACGAAACGTGATGCATTCCAAATTTTATTAATGAAGTTCCAAGTAGATTCTACTTTTTCCATGCTGAAACGTAAGTCTTGACCTGGTGCACTTCCCGTTGATAAGAAGAAACGCATTGCATCTGCACCGTACTTCTCGATAACTTCCATTGGATCAATACCGTTACCAAGAGATTTACTCATTTTACGTCCTTGCTCATCACGAACTAAACCGTGAATTAATACATCTTTAAATGGACGCTCGCCTGTAAACTCTAAACCTTGGAAAATCATACGAGATACCCAGAAGAAGATGATGTCATAACCCGTTACTAGTGCATCAGTTGAATAGTAACGTTTGAAGTCTGCTGAATCTTCATTTGGCCAACCAAGTGTTGAGAATGGCCATAACGCTGAACTGAACCATGTATCAAGTACGTCGTTATCTTGATTCCAGTTTTCAATATCTGCTGGTGCTTCTGTACCTACGTATACTTCACCAGTTTCTTTATGATACCAAGCTGGAATGCGGTGTCCCCACCATAATTGACGAGAAATACACCAGTCGTGAATGTTTTCCATCCAACGTAAATATGTGTTTTCGAAACGCTCTGGTACGAACGTTACTTTCTCTTCTTCTTTTTGTTGAAGCGCTACTGCCTTCTCAGCAAGTGGAGCCATTTTTACGAACCATTGTGTTGATAAGTAAGGCTCAACAACTGCACCACTACGCTCACTATGACCTACTGAATGCATATGAGGCTCGATTTCTACTAATACGCCCGCTTCTTGTAAATCTTTTACTAACGCTTTACGGCATTCGAAACGATCCATGCCGTTATACTTACCAGCTTTTTCGTTCATCGATCCATCTTCGTTCATTACTAAGATACGTGGTAAGTCATGACGGTTACCTACTTCAAAGTCATTTGGGTCATGAGCTGGTGTAATTTTTACAACGCCTGTTCCGAAATCTTTTTCTACATACTCATCAGCAATAATCGGAATCTCACGGCCTACGATTGGAAGTGTAACTGTTTTTCCGATTAAATGCTTGTAACGATCGTCTTCTGGATGAACCGCTACTGCTGTATCACCAAGCATCGTTTCTGGACGAGTTGTTGCAAGACGAATATGACCAGAACCATCTGTTAACGGATAGTTCATATGGTAGAATGCACCTTGAACTTCTTTATGAATTACTTCAATATCAGAAAGAGCTGTGCGTGTTGCTGGGTCCCAGTTAATGATATATTCACCACGGTAAATTAAGCCTTTTTCGTATAATTGAACGAATACTTTATTAACCGCATCAGATAAACCTTCGTCTAATGTGAAACGTTCACGAGAATAGTCTAGTCCTAAACCAACTTTCCCCCATTGTTGACGAATGTGAGAAGCGTATTCTTCTTTCCACTCCCAAGCTTTTTCAAGGAATTTCTCACGGCCAAGATCGTAACGTGAAATACCTTCTTCACGAAGTTTCCCTTCTACTTTCGCTTGTGTTGCGATACCCGCATGGTCCATCCCTGGAAGCCATAATACATCGTAGCCTTGCATACGCTTCGTACGAGTTAAAATATCTTGAAGAGTTGTATCCCAAGCGTGACCTAAGTGTAACTTACCAGTTACGTTCGGAGGTGGAATTACAATTGTATAAGGTTGTTTCTTCTCGTCTCCTGTTGCTTCAAAATATTTGCCTTCTAGCCACCACTGATAAAGGCCTTCTTCAACGGACATATGATCATATTTAGTTGGTAAATTCTTTTCCGTGTTTGACATTATTTTCCCTCCTTAAAATAAAAAATGCCCCTCATCCAAAAAAGGACGAGGGACATCGCGGTACCACCTTTATTTACAAACAAATTCAGAATTTGCTTATACTCTTAATTTGATAACGGACAAATCCGTCTTTTCCTAATGAGAACTATTCCGTTCAGAAAAGATGCTCCAGGGCTACCTTCTAACATAACTATCTAGAGAATCTCCCAGCTAATGATTCTCCTCTCTGAAGACGTTTCTTGTTATACTCTTCCCCTTCAAGGCATTTATATGATTGTTAATTATTATATACAATAGTGTAAAAAACGAAACCTTATTCGTCAAGATAAATTTAAGTCTATGAATTTTCGGGCACACAAAAAAGATAAGTAGCATCCTCTACTTATCTTTTGATCCCGCTATTTGCAGGCAATCATACCCGTACTAATTAAAGTTTCACTTTATCCGTTCCCCTGCTGGGCAGCTTGTAATTGCGATAGGAAATACTCTATATTACTAACGAGCCAATGCGCTTGTTGCAAGCTCTTTACTCCGAGAAGTTCATTTTCCTCATTACGACTCTCTCTTCTTTTCTTATAAGACTGGATTTGCCGAATAAATTGCGATGGATACGTCATATATGCAAACATAAGTAGTTGCTCTTCTTTCGTAAAAGGGAAATTTTTTTGGTACATTTGATACCATTCAAACCGATCACTCCGCGCAATTGGATACGTGTTTAAAGAACGAGAATAAAAACCTACTATATCTTGCACAGGTGTTGCAAACTTCGATTTTTCTAAACTAATAAAATAGCCGTTCCGTTCATAATCAAATAAAAAGTGATTAAGTGATACGTTACCATGCACAAAAGTAATGCGTGTTTTTTCTTTTTCTTTCATCGCATCGTTCCACTCATTTAATTGCTTCGTTGCAAACTCACGCGCCCTCATTACATGATGATAGTACGTACAATATTGTAATTCAAACGGAGACATATACCACTTTGCTTCAGATTCTACGAGGAACTCTTCTAACATTTCACCATCATTCTCCCAGCGATCAGATATATTCGTATAATGCTTTTCTAAATCTTCTTCTGTATACGTTTCTTCTTTCACCGTTTTTTGATGCAACGTCCCGAGAGTTTGAAACATTTTATGGTATTGATCATTATCCTCGCCGTTCCCTTCCGCACGTTCTAACCACGGCATTAAATAATAATTATACGTACCGTCACTTAAAATATAATTGCCATCCGTCGTATGGTATATCGGTACATAATTTGAAAAACCTTTCTCCTTCAAATATTGAATATGGTGCAAAAAGTTATTCCGCTCTAACTTCCTGCCTTCTATTCTCTTGAGCGCATATGGACCTTGATTCGTATAAATTTTCGTTACGCTTCCGTGCTCTTCCATATGCTGCGTATCCAATCTATATTGGCTTACAATGGGTTCATAGCGATTTCGTAATTCCATATCCATACGAATAACCCTTTCTATTCAAAACATAGCCTTTAGAAAAAAAGTGGGTGAAAACACTCACCCACTTATTTCGCTTTTGCTCTTGAAACAGGAATATAAATAATTTGTCCTGCAGTTAAATATATATCTTCTGTTTGATTAACACGGTATAAGTTTTGTACAGACGTTTCATAACGATCTGCAACAGATTCGATCGTATCTCCTTCTTGCACGAAATACATTCTTAACTTTGTAAATTCTTCTTCCGGTTCCTTCGTAAATAATTTCGTTAAATAAAGCGCATTTTCATCTCGCTGTGAATACGTTTCTTCTTGCTCTTCTTGTTTTTTCGCTTTCTCTTTCTTGAAATCTTTTCGTCCGAACAATTCAAATTGCGGTGTTGTTTCTTGCTCTTCTTCACGCTCTACAAATTCATGTTCTTCTATTTCCTCTTCCTCTACTTCCTGCTCTTTTCTTTCTTCTAGTTGGAACGGTTCAAATGCGTAATCTTCCCACTCATCTGATTCCTTATAAGCTGGCTCTTCAACTTGCAGCGTCGGTCTAGTTTCATACTCTTGTGCTGAATCATCCTCTAACTCAGCATACGCCGTTTCTTCCTCTTCATCCTCAATTCTTTCTTCATCACATAAACCTGTAATAGATATATCCGCTAATAATTGTAAGCAACCATTTTCCTTTAATTCATAATCAAATTCCTCGATAGATACATATAGTTCTTCAATTACTTTCACACGGTTTCTCGGAATTGATATTTCAAGCGGAAAGGAATGAACAAGTTCATTAACCCCATCTTCTCTTGTTTCTACATAATCAATTGACTTCGCTGGTGATAGATCTCTTAATGAATAAGCCGAATCATCTTGCCGCGCAACATACTCTCCCGTTAAATCTAATTGCCCTCTCACGATAACTTCATGATCAAGCTCTTCTATCTCAACGTCTGGATCTAACGAAATTGACAAAAGTTCTTCGACTTCCTGTCCTTTTTGGAACCAAACAGATTCTTTTAATGAAAAACGTAATGAATGATCTGTTGCCACTTCTTTTCCCCCTCCCAAACTATATGTCATTACAGATTTATGTGCGGAATGCTGACTTTATGAATAAAAAAAATCGCCCCCTTATGGAGAGCGATTTTCTTTATTCAACTAAGCTTTTAATTTTGACATAGCAATCTCAGCCGCTGCAATTGTCGCCTCAATATCTGCATCACTATGTGCTGTCGATAAGAATAAGCCTTCGAATTGAGATGGCGGTAAGAATACACCTTGTTCTACCATTTCACGATAGTAAGCTGCAAAGAATTCTAAGTTTGAAGATTTTGCTGCATCGTAATTAATAACTTCTTCATCTGTAAAGAAGATACCAATCATAGAACCCGCACGGTTAATATGATGCGGAATGCCATGTTTTTCAGCCGCTTTACGTAAGCCAGCTTCTAACATCTCAGCTTTACGCTCAAATTCTACATATGATTCTGGCGTTAACTGTACTAACGTTTCATAACCTGCTGCCATTGCAAGTGGGTTACCTGATAAAGTACCTGCTTGGTAAATCGGTCCGCTCGGTGCAACTTGGCGCATAATTTCTGCTTTACCACCGTATGCTCCTACCGGTAAGCCACCACCGATTACTTTACCTAAACAAGTTAAATCAGGTGTTACACCGTAATAACCTTGTCCGCAATTATAAGCAACTCGGAACCCTGTCATTACTTCATCAAAAATAAGCAATGCACCATTTTGCTCTGTTACTTCACGAAGCCCTTCTAAAAATCCTGGCTGCGGAGGAACAACACCCATATTCCCTGCTACTGGTTCTACAATGACACAAGCAATATCATCACCGAATTGCTCAAAAGCGTATTTTACACTTTCTAAATCGTTATACGCTACTGTAATCGTATTTTTCGCTACACCTTCTGGTACACCAGGGCTATCTGGTAAACCTAGCGTTGCCACACCAGAACCTGCTTTAATTAATAACGAGTCACCATGGCCGTGGTAACAACCAATGAATTTCAAAATTTTATTGCGGCCTGTATAACCACGAGCTAAACGTAGCGCACTCATTGTCGCTTCTGTTCCAGAGTTAACCATACGTACAATTTCAATTGATGGTACGCGCTCAATAACAAGTTTCGCTAATTTATTTTCAATTTCCGTTGGGGCACCGAAGCTTGTACCTCTTTCAGCAACAGCTTTTAAAGCTTCTACAACACGGTCGTTTGCATGACCATGAATTAAAGGACCCCATGATAATACGTAATCGATGTATTCATTTCCATCGATATCATATACTTTAGAGCCTTTTCCGCGCTCCATAAACAACGGATTCATACCGACAGACTTAAAGGCACGAACCGGACTATTTACACCACCAGGCATTAAATCTTGCGCCTCTTCAAACGCCGCAATCGACTTATCAAACTTTTTCATTATTTAGCGCCTCCTTCTTGTAACCATCTTGCTGCATCTTTTGCATGATACGTAATAATTAAATCTGCTCCTGCACGTTTCATACTAATTAATTTTTCAAGTACAACTTCTTTTTCATTAATCCAACCATTTTGCGCTGCCGCTTTAATCATCGAATACTCACCACTTACGTTATAAGCAACGACTGGTAAATTAAAGTTATTTTTCACATCACGAACGATATCTAAGTAAGAAAGAGCTGGCTTTACGATTAAGAAATCTGCCCCTTCCATTACATCTGATTCTGCTTCACGGAATGCTTCCATACGGTTCGCTGGGTCCATTTGATATGTTTTGCGATCACCAAATTGCGGTGCACCGTGCGCTGCATCACGGAATGGTCCGTAAAATGCTGATGAATATTTCACAGCGTACGACATAACTGGTACATGTCCAAAACCATTTTCATCTAATGCATGGCGAATTGCTGTTACGAATCCGTCCATCATGTTTGATGGTGCAATAATATCTGCTCCTGCTTGCGCTTGGCTTACAGCTGTTTTTGCCAGAACTGCAAGAGACTCGTCATTTAAAATAATACCATCTTCAATTACACCGCAATGACCATGGCTTGTGAATTGACATAAACATGTATCCGCAACTACTACTAAATCAGGGAATTCACCTTTAATTTGCTGAATCGCACGTTGCACAATTCCATGATCACAATATGCTGATGATCCAACTTCATCTTTTTCAGCAGGTAAACCGAATACAATAACAGAACGAATACCTAAATCAACAACTTCTTGCATTTCAGCTTGCAATAAATCTAAAGACATTTGATATACGCCTGGCATAGAAGGCACTTCATTACGAACATTTTCTCCTTCTAATACAAAAATAGGGTAAATAAAATCTTCCGTATGTAAAAACGTTTCACGCACAAGCGCACGCATATTACCACTTTGTCTTAAGCGACGATGACGATTAAATTGTAAAGAGTTCATAGATTTCTATCCCCATTCTTTTATTTTATCCCGCTATTTACGGGCAGTAAGACCCCACTAATTAAAGTTTCACTTTATAGATTCGCAAATGCATTGTAGTAATGCTTCTACAGTGTACTCTTTCGGCATAATAATATGCGGAAAATAAAGGCTCGCTTCTTTTTCCGTAATAGGCCCTATACAAGCAATTGTACATTTTTTTGTCCATTCTCTCCAGTTTGCACCCTCAAGTAAACGAACAAAACTAGTAACAGTTGAAGGACTTGTAAATGTAATAATGTCTACTTTCCCTACTTCTAATGCTTCTATAAGCTCCTGCTTTTTCTCTACATTTTCTTTCGTACCATATACGACGAGCTCATCTAGAGAAACACCGATTTCGCGAAGTGCAACCGGAATTACATCTCTTGCTAAATTCCCTTTCGGAAATAAAATGCATTCATTTCCACTTAATTTTTTTACAAACTCTTCTGCAAATACTTCTGCAACAAATGAAGTTGGAACAAAGTCCACTTCATAGCCTCGCTTTTCTAATTCTAACTTTGTTTTCACGCCTACTGCAGCAATTTTAGTCGTTACAGGTAGCTTCTTTCTCAAACAATCTAGAAAAAAAGCTACCCCATTTTTACTCGTAAAAATAACCCAGTCATATGAATGCAGCTGCCCTGCTATATGTTGAATTTGCCTATGAGACATACCTTCCATACGCAAAAGCGGAATTTCCAATGGAATTCCGCTCTTTTCTTTCACCGCTACACTCATTTGCTTTGCTTGATGCTGGGCACGTGTAATCAATACCGTTTTGCCAGCGAGAGCGTTCATATTTATTGTTGCCCCTTATTTGCAGCAAGAATGAGTTCTTTTGCGCCTTGTTTAATTAAACGGTCCGCAGCCTCTAATCCTACTTGTTCTGGATCAGTTCCTATTACTGTCTCTTTCAATAAAACAGAACCGTCCATAGAACCGACAAGAGCTGTTAATTCGATTGCATCGTTTTCTGTAAGAGTTGCATATCCAGCGATTGGAACTTGGCATCCACCTTCAAGTTTATGAAGAAATACTCGTTCTGCCGACACTGTTCTTTCTGTTACTGCATCATTCATATGCGCTAACAACTGTAGTAAATCCTTATCATCTTCACGACACTCAATCGCTAATGCACCTTGCCCTACAGCAGGTACACATAACGTCTCATCTAAATGTTCTGTAATAACTTCATTATCCCAGCCCATTCTTTGTAATCCAGCTGTCGCTAAAATAATAGCATCGTAATCTTCTTCTTGTAATTTACGTAAACGCGTATCGATATTTCCGCGAATCCACTTCACTTGTAAATCTGGTCTCGCAGCTAACAATTGTGCACTACGTCTTAAACTACTCGTACCTAAAATGGCACCTTCTGCTAACTCTTTAAACGAGGCTCCGCTTTTTGAGATAAAAGCATCACGAGGGTCAACACGCTTTGGTGTGCAACCAATCATTAATCCTTCTGGAAGTACAGCCGGCATATCTTTCATACTATGTACAGCCATATCAATTTCTTTCGTAAGTAACGCATGTTCAATCTCTTTCACAAATAAGCCTTTTCCGCCTACTTTTGAAAGAGTAACATCTAAAATAACATCACCTTTTGTGACGATTTCTTTCACTTCAAATTCATATGGTAAACCTAGCGCTTTTAACTGATCAATAAACCAGTTTGTTTGCGTTAATGCTAATTTACTCTTTCGTGACCCTACAATAATTTTGCGCATAATTTTCTCTCCTCATTATAAATACCAAAAGTGGAAGTTGGATAAACTGCTTAATAGAAAAATATTAATTAGCATTACGAGAAATGCTCCGATGTTCCACTGCACTATTTTCTTCCCTTGCAACACATCTGCCGCTCGTAGATAAAGACCCACACAATATACAAATAGAACGACAAAAGACCCGATTACTTTCGTATCATACCAATGGAAATTGTCCAATTTCGTATATCCCCATATGCACCCTAATAAAATAGCTAGTAAGAAAAATGGAACAGAAAATAAATTTAACCCGTAAGACATCGATTCTAGCTTCGGTAAATTTCCTAACCTTCTTAATCTCGCATTCCATTTTTTCTTTTTTAATAGGCGATATTGCAATAAATACATAATAGAAAAAATAAACGATACAGTGAACGTTGCATAAGAAATAATAGCCATACCGACATGTACGTATACAAGCTCCGAAACTAATTGATCTGCAAGTACTGGCGACATCTTTCCGAGCGGTGTAAAAATAGAAAAAGCGCTTACGCCAAACGCAACAACATTTGTAAAAAAGACTAAAAAGTCAATCCTCATAAATCGATTAATGACTAAAGACATCGTAATCAACAGCCAAACATAAAAATAAATCCCTGATAATAATGTTAATATAGGATTCGTTTCTGAATCTGTAGCCCGAAGTAACATGAAAATAGACTGCAGAACCCATACAATCGAAAGTAACCAAAAAGCAAATCGATTCGCCTTTCGGTTACTTTGGAAATAATCTATAAAATATAAACTAATGCTACAAGCATATAAAATAATTGCAATATGATAAATAATACTGTTATTTAAAAAACTCATCCGATCATCCTTCCAAATTATAAAGATGGAACGGATGGTGTCCACGCTCTTTTATGTTCTACTTCTTCCGCACGACTCTCTACGTCTTCCATTTCTAAATCAAAAATCTTTGCAAATAACGCTAATTTTTCGTCTGCTCCCTCTTCAGCAGCTATTTCTTTCGCTACTAATATTGGGTCTTTTAATAATTGATTAATAATACTTTTCGTATGCTTACTAATTACTTTTCTCTCACGATCACTAAGATTCGGTATTTTTCGTTCCAGACTTTCCATCGTTTCACTTTGAATAGCCAGCGCCTTATCACGAAGAGCTGATATTAATGGAACGACACCAAGTGTACTTAACCACGTTTTAAACAAAACAATTTCCTCTTCAATCATAAATTGAATTTTCTCTGCTTCTTTCAAACGTTCTGCACGGTTCGCTTCCACTACTCCTTGTAAATCATCAATGTCATATAAGAAAGAACCTTCTAATTCATCAATCGCTGGATCGATATCGCGTGGCACTGCAATATCAACCATAAATAATGGACGACCAGAGCGCATTCTCTCTACCTTTGTCATCATCTCTTTCGTAATGACATAATCCGATGCACCAGTTGAACTAATTAAAATATCAGCTTCTAATAATGCACATTGTAATTCACTTAAAGGTTTTGCATGTCCCATATATTTCTCAGCCATTACTTCAGCTTTTGAAAGCGTCCTGTTCATAACTGTTACTTTACGAGCACCGCTTCCATATAAGTTTTGCAGTGCAAGTTCACCCATTTTACCAGCACCAAGAATAAGTACGTGACAATCTGTTAACTCACCGATTATTTTCTTCCCAAGCTCAACAGCAGCATAACTAACAGACATCGCACTTTCACCAATTGTCGTTTCTGAGTGAGCACGTTTCGCTAACGTAACCACTTGCTTAAACAATTCATTAAAAATTGTGCCTGTTGCTTTTACTTGTTGCGCCTCTAAAAAGCTATCTTTTATTTGACCTAAAATTTGCGTCTCTCCAACTACCATAGAATCTAAACCGCACGTTACGCGGAATAAATGATCTATTGCACCATCTTGTTCAAAAATAGTTAAATATGGTGCGACTTCTTCTATTTCAAGCTGAAACCAATCAGCTAAAAATTTCTTAATATAATACCGTCCCGTGTGTAATTGATCGACAACAGCATAAATCTCAGTGCGATTACAAGTTGATACAATGACATTCTCTAACACGCTCTTTTGATTTTGTAATGTAGTCATTGCTCGCTCTAGCTCTGCTGCCTGAAATGTGAGTTTCTCACGAAATTCTACAGGGGCTGTTCGATAATTTACACTAACAACAAGAATATGCACGCAGCATGTCCCCCTTCACCCGTTTTATCACTTTATCTACTATCATAATACAACTTTCCTCTTATGAATCTGACAATCGTGTGAACAACCGATTATTTTTTTATTTATTCTCCGTATGTAATAAAGGAGATTCAGTAAAACTAATAAAAACTTCCTACTTTATAATGATTATAAATTAATAACTCTATTTGTACGTTACCAAAAAAAGTCCTCATAATCAAGTGATGGAAACTATTCCATATGAATTATAACATCATCTTTCCTATCTTCTTTCATCATGAAGGAAAATATGTATGATTGTTCCAATTTGTAGCACAAACTTTCTCAATACAATGTATTTGACATTTTATTTATTTTTCGTTATATTGATTTTACAAAATTAAATTGTGCACAACTTAATTAGAGAGGAGTTATGTATGACAGAGGATTCTTTACATCTAGATAACCAACTTTGTTTTTCTATTTACGCCTGTTCTAAAGAAGTCACCCGCTTTTATCGACCATATTTAGAAGAGATGGGTATTACGTATCCGCAGTACATTACTTTACTCGTACTATGGGAGCAAGATGGACTAACAGTAAAAGAAATTGGAGAGCGTCTATTTTTAGATTCCGGTACGTTAACACCTATGTTAAAACGAATGGAATCATTAAACCTTGTAAAACGTGTTCGTTCCAAAGAAGACGAGCGCAAAGTTTGTATTGAATTAACAGAACAAGGTAAAGATTTAAAAGAAAAGGCTTGTTCATTACCGACAACGATGGCTACAAATTTAGGAATTACAGAACAAGAATATCGCTCTTTATTAATTCAATTAAATAAACTAATTGAAACAATGAAAACAATTAATGATAGAAAAGGGGAATAAACATGGATAAATTATATACTGCTTCAGTAACTGCTACAGGTGGAAGAAACGGGAAAGTAGTTTCAGATGATGGCATATTAAATCTTGATGTAAAAATGCCGAAAGCATTAGGTGGTGCAGGCGGAGAGGCAACAAATCCAGAACAACTATTTGCTGCTGGTTATGCCGCTTGTTTTGATAGCGCATTACAACTTGTCATTCGTACAAAACGTATGAAAGTAGAAAGTACAGAAGTAACTGCTCACGTTTCTATCGGAAAAGATACTGATGGTGGTTTCGGCCTATCTGCTGTACTTAATGTACATGTTGCCGGTGTCTCTCATGCCGAAGCACAAGAACTTGTAGAAGCAGCTCACGGTGTATGTCCGTATTCGAAAGCAACGAGAGGAAATATCGAGGTTACATTAAACGTAAAATAAAAAATGTAGTAAATAAAAAAACGCGCGACATTCGTCACGCGTTTTTTGTTTTTGTCATTTTATGAATTGCCTTCCACGCTTCTTCTTTTCCAAGTCCTGTTTCAGAAGAGAATAGAACAATTTCATCTCCAATTTCAACAGCAAGCGTTTCTTTTACAACTTTTAAATGCTTTTGCCATTTCCCTTTCGGAATTTTATCGGCTTTCGTCGCAATAATAATTGTTGGGATTTCATAGTGCTTTAAGAAATCATACATCATCACGTCATCGCTTGTTGGTTTGTGACGTAAATCAACTACTAATACAGCTGCGTCTAATTGCTCACGCGTTGTAAAGTAAGTTTCAATCATCTTGCCCCATGCTGCGCGTTCTGATTTAGATACTTTCGCATATCCATAACCTGGAACGTCAACAAAATGCATCATCTCATTGATTAAGAAAAAGTTCAACGTTTGCGTTTTCCCTGGTTTAGAAGAAATACGAACTAACTTTTTACGATTTAAAATTTTATTAATAAAGGAAGACTTCCCGACATTTGAACGACCTGCTAATGCAATTTCTGGTAAATCACTGTCTGGATATTGTTCTGGTTTAACAGCACTAATTACAATATCTGCTTTTGTTACTTTCATTGTTTCACTCCTACTAATGCGTGCTCCAATACTTCATCTAAATGAGATGCAAGCACAAACGTAAGGTTTTCTTTTACGCTTTCTGGAATATCATCTAAATCTTTCTCGTTTTCTGCTGGCAAAATAATTTTTGTTAAGCCTGCGCGGTGAGCACTTAATGTTTTTTCTTTTAAACCACCAATTGGTAATACACGACCACGAAGTGTAATTTCACCTGTCATCCCTACTTCTTTACTTACAGGAATACCTGTTAATGCAGAAATAAGTGCCGTTGCCATCGTAATACCTGCTGATGGTCCATCTTTTGGAACTGCTCCTTCTGGAACATGAATATGAATATCATTTTTCTCATGGAAATTCGGATCAATCTGAAGCTCTTCTGCACGAGAACGAATATAGCTAAACGCCGCTTGTGCGGATTCTTTCATAACATCCCCAAGTTTCCCTGTTAAAATTAATTTCCCTTTACCTGGCGCTACAGACACTTCAATCGCAAGTGTATCGCCGCCCGCTGCTGTATACGCTAAACCTGTCGCCATACCAACTTGGTCTGTTTTCTCAGCTTGCCCGTAACGGAATATGTGCTTACCAAGTAAATCAACAACATTTTTCTCTGTTACTACAATACGCTTGCGTTCTGCTGTAACGATTATTTTTGCTGCTTTACGACAAACTTTTGCAATTTGGCGCTCTAGTGTACGAACACCAGCCTCACGTGTATAATAACGAATAATTTCAAGAAGCGCTTCATCACGTACTTGTAAATTACCTTTTCGTAAGCCATGCTCTTTTAATTGTTTCGGCAATAAATGTTCACGAGCAATGTGAACTTTTTCAAGTTCTGTATAGCCAGCAATCGAAATAATTTCCATACGGTCAAGTAATGGGCCTGGAATACTTGAAAGTGTATTTGCAGTTGCTACAAACATAACTTTTGATAAATCATATGGTTCTTCAATGTAATGATCACTGAAGTTATGGTTTTGTTCTGGGTCTAACACTTCAAGTAATGCTGCTGATGGATCTCCACGGAAATCGTTAGACATTTTATCAATCTCATCTAATAAGAAGACTGGATTAACTGATTTCGCCTTTTTCATACCTTGAATAATGCGTCCTGGCATTGCTCCAACATACGTACGGCGGTGACCACGAATTTCAGATTCATCACGTACACCACCAAGGGATACACGGACAAAATTACGATTTAATGATGTTGCAATTGAACGCGCTAAAGAAGTTTTCCCGACTCCAGGAGGTCCTACTAAGCAAAGAATAGGTCCTTTTAATGAATTCGTTAACTTCTGTACCGCTAAATATTCAAGTACGCGCTCTTTCACTTTCTCAAGACCGTAATGATCTTTGTTTAAAATCTCTTCCGAATGAGCAAGATCAATCATATCTTCTGTTGCTTCTGTCCACGGAAGTGCTAATAACCAGTCCATATAATTGCGAATGACACCGCTCTCCGCAGAACTTGCTGGTAATTTTTCATAACGATCTAATTCTTTCAGTGCAGCCTTCATTGTTTCTTCAGGCATTCCCGACTGTTCAATTTTCTCACGAAGCTCTTCAACTTCCCCGCCCTTACCTTCTTTATCGCCAAGTTCAGTTTGAATCGCCTTCATTTGCTCACGTAAGAAATATTCTTTTTGCGTGCGCTCCATTGAACGTTTCACTTTTTGTCCAATTTTCTTTTCTAAACTAAGTAATTCTTGTTCATCTTGAATAATTGAAATAAGTGTATGTAATCGTTCTTTCACAGATATAATCTCTAAAATCTCTTGTTTCTGCTTCGTTTTAATTGGCAAGTGAGAAGCAATTAAATCAGCTAATCTTCCTGGCTCTTCTACATCAGCTACCGTTGCAAATGTTTCATTTGAAACTTTTTTCGAAACTTTAATATATTGTTCGAAATGCTCTAGTAATGTACGCATAAGAGCTTTCTCTTCTAAATCAGCTTCCACTTCTTCCGTTACCGTTTTAATAGATACTTGCACTACATTTTCTTCTTCGATAAACTCTACTACTTCTGCTCTATGTAAACCTTCTACAAGGACACGAAGCGTACCGTTCGGCAATTTTAACATTTGCTTCACTTTCGCCACTGTACCTACACTATATATGTCATCTTCTTTCGGATCATCGATATTCATTTCTTTTTGCATCGCTAAAAAGATGATATTTTCATCCATTGCCGCCTGCTCTAGTGCTTGTATCGATTTATCACGTCCTACATCAAGATGCAGAACCATCGTTGGATATACGAGAACGCCTCTTAATGGTAGGAGGGGTACGATTCTTTCATTCGTATTCATACTAGACATAGCACCTCCATAATAAATTAAACTCCTGTTCAACTATTTTATATTACAATACATCTAGATGCAATTGCAGAGATTTTCCGCAATTGTAAATCCCACGTTTTTTCTCCCTTATAAAAAGGAAAAAAAGACTCCGCTTAAGCATACAAACTTAAACGAAGTCTGGCAAATTTTATTATCGTTCATTCTTACATTGATTGTGCATCTGTCTCGTCCACAGCAGTATGTATATCAAGCTCTCGATGCATATTTTCTTGCATAAATGTTAGCTCAAATACTTCTTTTAACTTACGAACAGGAATGATTTCAATTCCTTTTATTGTGTATAAAAACGGTTGCATGTTTTCAGCAGGAATGATGACTTTCTTAGCACCTGCTTTTTTCGCGGCTTTTATTTTTGCGTACACACCACCGATAGGTTTCACTTCCCCGTGTATACTTATCTCACCAGTCATCGCTACTTCATTATTCACATACGTACGATGCACTGCTGAATATACACCTGTTGCCATAGCAATACCTGCCGAAGGCCCATCAATTGGAATACCACCCGGAAAATTAATATGTATATCGTACCCTTCTGGCAACACATCTAGAGAACGAAGTACTGTTAATACATTATCTACAGAACCTTTTGCCATACTTTTACGGCGAATTGATTTCGTTTGACTACCAATACTTTCCTCTTCAACAATTCCGGTAACATTTACCGATCCTTTATCTTTCGCCTTGATTGCTGTTACTTCAATTTCTAATAACGCACCTGTATTCGGTCCGTATACAGCAAGTCCATTTACAAGACCAATTCTCGGAATAGGATAAATACGTTTTTCATACTTCGGCGTAAGCTGACTAGAGTGAACAACCCACTCTATATCTTCATCTTTAATGAATGGGCGTTCTTCATTTATTGCCATACCAGCAGAAATTTGTACAAGATTAATCGCTTCTCGTCCATTTCTCGCATACATCCCAATCATTTCAATACCATTTTCACCGATTTGCATTTCCACTTTGTCAGCTGCATTCTTCGCTACTTTTTGAATTTCTTCTGTATCTAACTCACGGAAGAACACTTCTAAACAGCGCGACCGAATAGCAGGAGGAATCTCCTCTGGTGAACGTGTCGTCGCTCCAACTAAGCGAAAATCAGCTGGTAAACCTTTCTGAAAAATGTCATGTATATACGTTGGAATCATCGTATTCTCTTCACTGTAGTATGCACTTTCCAAAAACACTTTTCGATCTTCTAACACCTTTAACATTTTGTTCATTTGAATCGGATGTAATTCACCAATCTCATCAATAAACAAAATACCACCGTGTGCATCTGTTACCGCACCTTTTTTCGGTTGTGGAATACCTGCTTGCCCCATCGCACCAGCACCTTGATAAATTGGATCATGCACCGAACCGATTAAAGGGTCTGCAATACCACGTTCATCAAACCTTGCTGTCGTCGCATCCAGTTCAATAAATGTTGCATTTGTGCGAAATGGAGATTTTGGATTTCGCTTCGCTTCTTCTAATACGAGACGTGCTGCCGCTGTCTTTCCGACACCTGGTGGACCATATATAATTACATGTTGCGGGTTCGGGCCACAAAGAGCCGCTTTTAACGACTTAATCCCGTCCTCTTGCCCTACAATATCTAAAAAGGATGTAGGACGCACCTTTTCCGCAAGCGGCTCTGTTAAAGAAATCTCGCGCATTTTACGAAGCTGTTCTAATTCTTTTTTCGATTCTCGATCGATTGAAACTTTTTGTGTTCGCTGATTTCGAAGTAAATGCCAAAAATACAATCCGACAATTACACCAAAAACAAGTTGAACAAGTAAAAATATATTTGTCCAGCTCATCATTTATTTCCTCCCGCAATGTTTTATCTCTTAGTATTTCCGCGGAGGAACATAGCTAAACATAAAGAAAAACAGCAATTATAAAAATTGCTGTTTCTCCTTCGCATTATGCAGATGTTTTTGTATCAAGTACAGTACCGTCTTGTAACACCAATTTTGGCGCTGCATTATCCGCTACTGTTTCTTTTGTAAGAACACACTTCTCGATATCTTTACGAGATGGAAGTTCGAACATTACCTCAAGCATTAAGCCTTCAATAATAGAACGAAGTCCACGAGCACCTGTTTTACGTTCAATTGCTTTTTTCGCAATTTCAATTAGTGCGCCTTCTTCAAACTCTAACTCAACATCGTCAAGCTCCAATAGTTTTTGGAATTGCTTAACAAGTGCATTTTTCGGTTTCGTTAAAATATCAACAAGAGCATCTTCATCAAGCGGCTCTAGGTTCGCAATAACTGGAAGACGACCGATAAACTCTGGAATTAAACCAAATCTTAAAAGGTCCTCTGGTAATACGTGAGATAAAACATGCTTCTCATTTACATCAGCATTTTTCTTCTCAGAACCAAATCCAATTACTTTTTCACCAAGACGACGTTTAATAATTGGCTCGATGCCATCAAACGCTCCACCACAGATGAATAAGATATTCGTTGTATCAATTTGAATAAACTCTTGGTGCGGATGCTTACGACCACCTTGAGGTGGAACGCTTGCTACAGTACCTTCTAAAATTTTCAGAAGTGCCTGCTGCACACCTTCACCAGATACATCACGTGTAATTGATGGATTTTCGGACTTACGTGCCACTTTATCAATCTCATCAATATAAATGATTCCTTTTTCCGCTTTCTCTACATCATAATCAGCTGCTTGGATTAATTTTAGTAAGATGTTTTCTACATCTTCCCCAACATATCCAGCTTCAGTTAAAGATGTTGCGTCCGCGATTGCAAATGGAACATTTAAAATACGCGCTAACGTTTGTGCCAGTAATGTTTTACCACTACCTGTTGGCCCGATAAGTGCGATATTACTCTTCGCTAATTCTACATCATCAATTTTGCTGTTAGAATTAATGCGTTTGTAATGGTTATATACCGCTACCGCTAGTGCTTTTTTCGCGTTATCTTGTCCGATGACATACTCATCTAAGATTTCACGAATTTCTACCGGTTTCGGTACATCTTTGAATTCTACTTCTTCGTCTTTTGCAAGCTCCTCTTGTACAATTTCAGTACAAAGTTCGATACACTCGTCACAAATGTAAACACCTGGACCTGCAACTAACTTTCGAACTTGTGTTTGTGTTTTACCACAGAAAGAACATTTTAATTGCCCTTTTTCATCATTAAATTTAAACATATTTTCACACCCCTTACAAAGTGCTAACCTCTTGCCTTCGTATGTACACGATAAATGTATCGTATGTAAATACATATTATGTCACTACGTGGCGAGAAATACAAATAATATGACTAGTTATGTACAAATAAAAAATTTTTAAAACTTTTGAAATATGTATATTCGACTCATTAAGGAAGTTTTCCTTCTTCATCGAAAAGTTTTATAAATATATTTCTATATTTATAAAACAAGGCACGATTAAAATCGCGCCTTGTTATTTTATTATGCAGCGTTTTCTACTAAGAAATCTACAGCTTTACGCACTTTAAGATCTTCAGCTAAAGCGTCTACGCTTCCAAGAGCTTGCTTGATAGCGTCTACTGGCATACCGTACATTTCAGCCATTTTTTCAACTTCTGCAGTTACTTCTTCTTCAGTAACTTCGATGTTTTCAGCTTCAATGATAGCTTCAAGAACAAGGTTGATTCGTACGCGTTTTTGAGCGTCTTCTTTCATTTGCTCTTTTAACTTGTCAGCGTCAGTACCTGTGAATTGGTAGTAAAGCTCAAGGTTCATACCTTGTTGGCTTAAACGTTGCTCGAATTCACGAACCATACGATCTAACTCAGTGTCGATCATAGCTTCTGGAATGTCGATTTCAGCGTTAGCAGCAGCTAATTCTACTACTTCGTCACGTACTTTGTGCTCAGCTTCGTGCTTTTTGCCTTCTTCTAAGTTTGTACGAAGTTTTGCTTTTAATTCATCAAGAGTTGCAACCGCTTCGTCTGCTTCTTTAGCGAACTCGTCGTTTAACTCAGGAAGTTCTTTTGTTTTGATTTCGTGAATTGTTACTTTGAATGTTGCTGGTTTGCCAGCTAATTCAGCAGCGTGGTACTCTTCTGGGAATGATACTTCAACGTCTTTAGAATCACCAGATTTAAGACCAATTACTTGCTCTTCGAAACCTGGGATGAAAGTGCCAGAACCGATTGCTAGAGAGTAGTTTTCGCCTTTTCCGCCTTCAAATGCTTCGCCATCAACGAAACCTTCGAAGTCGATTACAGCTGTATCACCGTTTTCAACAGTTCCTTCTTCTTTAACAACTAGTTCAGCTTGACGCTCTTGTAAAGATTTTAATTCGTTCTCTACATCTTCGTCAGTTACAGTTGTTTCAACTTTTTCTACTGCTAAACCTTTGTAATCACCTAATTTAACTTCAGGTTTCACTGTAACTTTTGCAGTGAAGATAAGGTTAGCATTTTTTTCGAACTTCTCGATGTCGATTTCAGGATGAGCGACTGGGAAGATACCAGCTTCATCGATCGCTTCACCGTATGCTTTTGGTAAGATGATATCTAAAGCATCTTGGTATAAAGATTCGATACCAAAGCGTTGTTCGAATAACGGACGAGGCATTTTCCCTTTACGGAAACCTGGTACGTTGATTGTTTTTACTACTTTTTTGAACGCAGCGTCGATAGAGTTGTTTACTTCTTTAGCATCAACTTCGATTGTTAAAACGCCTACGTTACCTTCTAATTTTTCCCATTTTGCAGCCATTTATTCTTTCCCTCCAACTATAATAATGTATGCACATACCTCTATAGATTAAGATCTTCATTATCTCTTTTTTGAAATAACAAAAGTACAAATAATCCTCTAGCAAAAGCTTTCAGATATAATGTTCCAATCTACTAATTGCCTAAAAGACAACTACGGTATATTTTGTTCGAGAATAATATGAAACATATTAAGTAAGAGAATTACACTTCTCTTCTCTTACAAACAGGCAGATTTCTGCCTTTTGCAACCCTTACATTATAACATAGAATATGCTCGTTTCAAGAACCGAACGATTCTTTTTCATAATTATACGGGCAAATATCCTTCTCTTTCAACACGTAATAACCATTGATAGGCAATATGAAACTCTTCTAATTCAATATTATACGCTGTCATAAGCTCTTCTTCATCAATAGTCAATCCGAAACGCTTTCTTCCAATTCTCTCTAAAACAGCAGCCCAAATCTCCACTTTATCCATTAATAGAGCGAATGGGAAAACGCTAATTTGCAATTCTTTCCAATATGTAACCATCGCTTCAAATATATCGGGATAATTTTGCTCTAATCGACTTGATAATGTATGTATAATGTTATCGGATTGCTCCTCATTATGACCTGTAAATGCTGGAATTACCTTGATCGTATTCCCAAACTTTTCTACCTCTATCTCTTCTTCTATTTGATTTTCTATCATTTTATACAAAATAGAAGTTTTCAAATAAGGGTGCTGTTTTTCGTCTATTAAAAATTTCTTTAAAACAGGTAATGCAAGATCCAAGTCTTTTAACGAAAGTTGCTGAATCGCTCTTAGCTTTTGTCCAAAGTTTTCTCCAAACATTTCATTAGTAAACTCATCTAATTCAAAATTCGAATCGACTAGTGACGTATCTACTTCATTTAACATACCTTCTGCAAATAAAGCGAGCTGTGCTAATTTTTCCTTTTGCTCAGGCATTACATCTTTCGTTTGCAACACTTTTTCAACGGTTTCAATGACACCTTCATAATCATTCGTTTGAACTAAAATCGTCACATATGTTTCCAGAATATCACCAAATAATACAGCTCCCGTTTCAAGTAACTGTTCACATTTGTCTTTCGCTTCTTCCATATGCTTTAACTCTAACAAACAAATAACCGAAGCGAGTTCCGTTTGTTCCGTTTCTGCATTATACTGACGTAATATTTCAAAGCAGCGCAATGCATCTTCGAATTTCCGCTCTTTCAGCGCTAAAAAACCTTCATCAATATATCGCTCTGATAGCTGCGGAAACAATACGACCGTATTTTCTTTTTTATCCATACGTCCGCCTCTTTTTCTAGATTTTAATTATCTTTAAAGTAAATATATCAAATGAGTAATGAGAACACAACATCCCAAAACCCTTTGTTTTAAATATGAAAATATTTAATTTTTACATTTCAATATAAACAAATCCCTACTCAAAATTAAAATATGCAAATAAAAAACCCTCAGCAATGAAAGCAGAGGATTTATCATTAATGGAAAGCTTTTATAATAGTGGGGTATATAACAAGGGTAATAATTTGGAGAACAATAATTGCCATAACAATCATGCTAAAATAGAAGATCGGTTTACTTCGCTTCATTAAAAACATAATAATAAGCATCGTACAAGCAAACAAACTTAAGAAGAACAAACTCGTTGTCGAACTAAGTATACCACTTGGGACAAAGAACAATAACACTACACTACAAGTACCTATAATTCCAAATAACCATTCCATTCATTCACTCATTCCCTTTCCCTCTCATGGCAGTTTTTTACTAAGCGATTAAATGTTTTACAACATCAACTACATACGTTAATTTCTCATACGCTACAAATCCAAATGCAACTGTTAAACCCGTTACGATTAATCCTTTCATCATTTCTTCCTCCTCGTTTTATCGTTGTTACCTTCATTATAGGGGATTAGCAATTTGTTACCATCGAACTTCCTTACAGTTACCTTACAGAATTGTAAGATTTCAAAAAAGGGATAAAAAATAACTTATATCACTTGAGGGGACTTCATGGAATTTCTCTATAATCACTTGCAAAATCAGCTTTTTTCTCAGCACCTTTTTACATATTTTTAAATAACATTCGTTACTTTTCTCAACTTACCTTCAAATGTTTTTAATTATAAGAAAACACTTTATTAAAATCGTGTTAATATATTTTTATACAATTAAGAATTTAAAAGGGGGATTATATATGTTTAAAAAAATGGCTGCAGATGTATTAGGACTAAGTGATGTAGGATCTGTCATCACACCGAAAGATTACGATAAAGTTGATGCTGATGATTATGTGATGCATGAAGACGGGGAGAAAATTTATTTTCTAATTAAATCAAAATCAGATGAATATTGTTTCACAAACAAAGGATTAATTCACCTAGATGGCACAAGCGCGACAAGTAAAAAACGCACACTACGCCGCTTTAGCTATAGTAAATATCAAATTAAAAACGTAGCACTTGAAACTGCCGGAACGATTGATTTAGATGTAGAAATTAAGTTCCAAATGGGCGATGAGCATTATTCAATTGATGTTCATAAAAAACATATTGAAGAATTAAAAGATTTATATAAGGCTTTACTTAAAATAGAAGAAATCTCATACGACAACGATATTACATTGCAGTATGCACATAAAAGTCTAGATATGGCCTCTAACGCTTTCAGCCGTATTTCAAACGCACAAGTAAACTTAGCAGAACAATTTAAAGAAATGAACGAAATCGCCTTTAACTGGCTCGTTGATACGAAGAAACAATATAATGTGAAAGATTATGGTTTTGTGTTTGAGAAGTTTATTAATAACTAAATAAGAAACCCTTGTTATCAAAAGATAACAAGGGTTTCTTAACGTCCCAGGAGAGATTTGAACTCGCACTCCGCCCATTTCCGTACTATTTTATATATTTTGATCGCAGTCTTAATATATCTTCTCCTTCGCGAATGCCTGCTGATCCCTTCCTCACATTTTTTACGACAGTCCAATTCGGGTTAGTTTCATCACCGATGTTCTGTACTGTAAAATTGCCATCACCATATTTCCGGTGACCTTCTGCCAATTTCTCCGTTAACTCATTCTCATTTGATCTCGCCATCTTTGCGCCATCTCCCTTTTTTATACGACCTTCTTAAACCATCTAACCAATCACAGGTCCAGTCAATTGGAGATTCTCGTTTTCCGCTTCTATTAATTGTAACACACTGCCGGGGATAAGTTCCGATAACCGCTGCTCAATCGTACTAGAATGGTAAAAAGTTTTATAACATTCTAAGTGAACAATTAGGATAATACAGATATGGATTTAAGATCCCTCATAAGCCTATTGATTCTTTAAATTAAATACTATGAGGAACAGGGCGCATAAACGGCGCTCCTTTTATTTAAGAAAAAGAATTACATATACAACTGCTTAATATCGAAGGAAAGGTTACAGATATTAAGAATGAGCTACAATTATAACCCAAACTAGACGCGAAACTTATAAGTAATCACTTCTTGTGATAATCTTTCACTCGTATTAATTATGCTATTTCATTCCTACCCCCATCTCTTACACCAAAACATCAATTTTTAGCGTCCCAGGAGAGATCCGAACTCCCGGCCCACCTATTACCTACAATATATAAGCGATTCTTTCATCGCTTGTTTAACATACACTGGCTAATGTATAGATATGGTATCATTTTCTTGTGAAAATATTATAGGAGAAGCAGGGATGGTATGGTACAAATAAAAGTAACACCTGAACGTCTAGAGCAAGTAGCCAAGACGGTAAAGAACGTACGGTACACCTTAGAACAAATACATAATGGTTTATACAATCAAACATAACATATTGCCGCAAACTGGGCAGGAGCAACTAGCCAACATTTCTATCAAATGTTTAACGAAGCTAAACCGAAAATGTCCACAGTTTTAACGGAATTCGATAAAACAGCTGACGAATTAGAAAGAGTTGCGGAAAAATTCCGCACGGCAGATGCTGAGTACGACGGCAATCTAGTTGAAAGTGAGATTATAGCTAATACCCCTTCTTCAGAAAATAACAACACATCACCTGGTGCATCTTCTTCGAAAAAAGATGGTGAAAGTTTAGAGAAAGTTACTAGAGACCTAGCGGGCGAGTTATCGGGAGAATACGATGTACGACGTGTTATAGAAGGTGTTGATCCCGAAAACTTTCGTGGTGGGAACGCACTGGTGCTGGTGTCATGGTTTTTGCGGGTCTTACTCCGCTAGGAAAAGGAATAAAAGTAGTTAAAGGCGCCAAAAAGGTAGCTGATGCCGTAAAAAATATCGATAAGGTAAAAGAAGCAAAAGCATTATTAAAAGCTAAAAGACAAAAACAAATTGAGATTAATAAAAAAGTAGGGGATGACTTTGAAAGAGAAATGTTACAGACTTTCAAAAATGAAGGCAGTACAGAAAAGGTCTACACTAAACAGGTAACATTACAAACTCCTTCTGGTGTTCGTACCCGCGTAGATATAGCTTCTAAGAATTTAGAAACAAGTGAAGTTCATCTAACGGAGTTGAAATCATCTTTAACCGCACCATTAACAAAGAATCAAAAACTTGCATTCCCTGAAATTGAAAAGCACGGTGCAATAATTAAGAGTAGAAACAAACCGCCGTTTGATTATTTAGAAGTAATACCACCAACAAAGGGCAAAGTAATAAGAAAAGAATAGGGGGCTGTTTACGTGGCTTTACATGATACAGATAAAATCGATTTAGTTTCAATGGATAACAACAATGAAGATATTGTATATCTAACTATTTTTGACGCATTAGATTGGGAAGATGAAGAAGAACACGCCCTACTTTTACAAGACAAAATTAATACTTATTTAACGTTTATTGAGAATGGTGAAATATATGACACCGTTCCCGAATTAACTAAAAAAAAACAAATTTGTAGTAAGAGTAATTGCTAAACATGAACTCAATGAATATGGTACACAATTTTACGATTTAGTAAGAGATCAATTACACGGCGCAGGTTATGGATTACAATTTAATCACAGGACCCCAAACAACAAGTAAAGGTAGGTGTATGCATGAGTTTACGAGATTTAGATACAGTCGACTTTATGGGGTATGATGAAGATAAAAAAGTAGCGTATCTTATTATTGTTGACGAAGAAGACTGGAAAGATGAAGAAAAACACATTGATTTACTAGAAGAAAAGATTAATTTGTATTTAGGCTTTATAGAAAGTGAAGAAGTTTACGAAAGATATTCCGAAGTAAAAGGGTATAATTTTGTTATTAAAATCTACGGTAAATATCGTTGCACTAAATGGGGCAAAGAGTTTTTAGAAAAGGTTGACGAAGTCCTTGTAGAAGCGGGATACGGGTTTCAGTACGTGCATAAACCATTTGATGAGACTGAACAAACAAATAATATAATTGACTAGCAAAGAGCGTTTTTATGCTCTCTTTTTAATGCACTTTAATCTGTTACATATACTCATTATCATATATCCCGTTATAATTTTTTTACACCTCTTGCACATACATCAATTTGTAGACAAACAAAAAACCTTGTTACCAAAAGATAACAAGGTTTTTTTAGCGTCCCAGGAGAGATTCGAACTCCCGACCGTACGCTTAGAAGGCGTATGCTCTATCCGGCTGAGCTACTGGGACATGGAGCGGGTGAAGAGAATCGAACTCTCGACCAGAGCTTGGAAGGCTCTTGTTTTACCACTAAACTACACCCGCATATGTTATTTTATTTTTATTCGTTAGCGCTGTTGCCCTATCGACAATATTTATTATATGTATAACCATACATAAAGTCAACACCTTTTTTAAAAGAGGATAATTTTTCTTATCCTCTTTTAAAAACTGCTTGTTCAACTAGCTGCCCGTCTACTGTTTCAAAACGAACTTCCATTTGATTTTCATCCATTTCTAATAAAGCAAATGTCTTTTCTACACGTTGACGTGGTAATAGAATACTACCTGGATTAATAAATAAAACGCCATCGATTAATTCTGCACCTAATACGTGAGAGTGTCCGAAGCATGCAACTTGCGCTCCTACCTCTTCTGCATGATACGCTAATGTTTGTAATGTCATTTTCACGTTATGACGATGTCCGTGCACAACGACGAAACGAATGCCATCTACATCAGTTACAATTTCATCTTGAAAGTTAGCATAATCACAATTCCCTTTTACAACGTGGAAACCTTGCAGCTCTTCATGAGCAGGCGTTAGCTCCGAATCACCGCAATGAATCATGATATCTACTTTCCCTTCATATTTCTCTTTTAACTGCTGTAATTCCTTCACAGAGCTATGACTATCGCTTACGATTAAAGCTTTCATCAATCTCTCTCCCTTATTCTCCTAAAAACCATTCAGGGATTTTTTCTTCTAGCTTACGCAGAGCACGTCCGCGGTGGCTAATGGCATTTTTCTCATCTGAACTTAGTTCCGCCATCGCTTTTTTATATTCTTCCACATAAAAAATCGGATCATAGCCAAAACCATTTTCCCCGCGGCGCTGTTCTAAAATATATCCTTCGCACGTCCCGTTTACAATGACAGGCTTTTTATCACCTTCAGGGAAAGCTACTGCTAATGCACAGTAGAAGCGAGCTTTACGCTTGTCAAACGCTACGTCATTTAATTCTTGTAACACTTTATCAATATTCGCTTGATCATCTTTCCGCTCTCCAGCAAAACGAGCTGAATACACGCCTGGTTTTCCATTTAAAGCATCTACAATAAGACCTGAATCATCTGCAATTACGATTGCATTCAACTGTTTGCTTAAACTATCCGCTTTTAAAATTGCATTTTCTTCAAATGTTTCACCAGTTTCTTCGACTTCTTCAATATGAGGAAAATCGTGTAATGATTTTACTTCTAAATCAAATCGCTCAAATAAATCAGCGAATTCACGTACTTTCCCCATATTTTTTGTCGCTACAACAACTTGTTTCATACTTTCCACCTCTACTCTATATGAGATACGATGTCGCCTAACGCTTCTTTTTGCATGTCAATCAGTTGGAAAATGCCTTGTTCCGCAGCATCAAGTAATTCATTTAACTGTGCTCTGCTAAACGTCGCTTCTTCTCCAGTTCCTTGCACTTCAACAAACTGACCTTTTCCAGTCATAATTACGTTCATATCAACGTCTGCTTTAGAATCTTCTGCGTAGTTTAAATCTAAAACAACACCTTGTTCTTCAACAATCCCTACTGATGTTGCTGCTAAATAATCTTTCACTGGAATTTTAGATACTTTTTCTGCTTGTAATAGCTTGTCAAACGCTAATACCATTGCTACATATGCACCTGTAATAGAAGCAGTTCTCGTTCCACCATCCGCTTGAATAACATCACAATCAATCCAAACCGTTCTTTCACCAAGTGCTTCTAAGTCAACTACCGCACGTAATGCTCGTCCAATTAAACGTTGGATTTCCATTGTACGTCCTGTTACTTTCCCTTTACTTGACTCCCTAATTGTACGTTGTTCTGTCGCACGTGGAATCATCGCGTATTCAGCTGTTACCCAGCCCTTTCCTTCTCCACGCATAAACGGCGGGACACGCTCTTCAATTGTCGCTGAGCAAATTACCTTTGTATCCCCAACCTCAATTAATACTGATCCTTCTGGATGTTTTAAATAATTCGTATGAATATGTATATGGCGTAATTCCGTTTTCTCTCTACCATCTACTCGCATAAAAATAACCTCCTCATAACTACTTGTTAGTATAGCCAAATTTAAATGTATGATATGTATACAATAAAAGAAGGGGAACCCAAAAAGCAATTCCCCTTTCTTACTTAAGTATATCAAATTATTGGCGATTAAAAACTACCTGTATTCACGTTTTCTGGACGATCTACTGGTTTTATTAACTTTCCGCCCTTTTCATCTATAAGATTTGCTTTACCATTTACTTCAATAGAAACGCTTTTCACGCCTTTCTTTTCAGTTAAAGATAAAACTAACGACTTCAATACGTAATTTGAAACCATATTTTTATCTGGGTTTATAAATATATTTTCGTTAAAGTTTAATGTAAGATTTCCATCTTGTAATTTCGGATTCGTAATAAGCTTAACTCCTGGATTAAAATCATTCAGGAGCGATTGATGAATCGGTCCTTTTACAAGTTCATCTATAATTGCTGCATAATCATTTTCTTTTCCTTCTACAACGCGACGCGTTACTGGTACGTAGTATTGCTGTTTATTATTATTTTGTGCCATAAAATAAAGTGTTACCGGTTTTGTATTTGTTACATCCGCTACTTGCTCATCATCGAAGTTGATACCGTTAGCACGGCTCACCCCTTCACCAAGTGGTGTACCACCAACAGGCATCTTCGCCAATTTCTCACCATTTATTTGGAACTGCACTTGTTTTACTTCTTTAAATTGTGTCAACGTCCACGCTATCGACTCAACGATTTGACGCTCTTCTTCTTTTGCATAGTTTTTCATTTCTTGTGAGAAATCAATGACTGCCGTCCCATCTTTTTTCAAATTTAGGGTCATCGACGTATTCGCTGGAATGACTGCACGGAACCCATTCGGTAATAAATTCGTTACCGGCCCATCTTTCACAAGGTACTCTAACGTTTGCTGAATAACCTCATTTGCTTTCGGAGTAGGTATAGCTAACGTTTGCGGTACAACATAGCCATTTTTATCAACAAGGTATAGTTCTCTATTCACCATTTGTCCTTGCTTATCTTTCTTAGCTACTTCTTTCTTTCCACCCTCTGTATACGTAACTTGTTTTGGCGGATCAATTTGTTCCGTTGCTTTCTCCTGATTTATAAAGCCACACCCTGTTAGTAAAACAGCACTCACAGTAGCACCAACAACCCATTTAAAAGTGGATTTAGGCATGCCATTCCCCCCTAAAATCTAAGTTTGTACTATTATGTATACGAGCTGTTTCATGTTTTAGAACAAGCTATGCTTCTTACAAACAAAAAACTCCTGATTTCTCAGGAGTTCACTTATATGAATTCTACTATTATTCTTTTTCTAAATAAATATGTTTCACATTTTCAATCGGTTGGCCAAACCATTTTGATGCAATTTCTTTAAATAGACCTATTTTTCCTGTTGTTAAGAAGAGATGATCACTTTGTTCCTCTCCCTCATTCAACATTTTACTATGGTATAAAATTGTACTTACTTCGCGCGCTGTTTCATCACCTGAACTAATGAGTTGCACTTTATCTCCCATTACTTTTTTTATAACAGGTCCTAAAATTGGATAATGTGTGCAACCTAAAATAAGCGTATCAATATCGGTATTTTTCAGTGGTTGCAACGTTTCTCTTACAACTTCATACGCCATTTCACTTTCAAAATTGCCACTCTCTACAAGCTCAACGAAAGGCGGACACGCTAAGCTTTCGACCATAACACGATTATTAATAGACTTTAACGCTTCTTCATACGCACCACTTTTCACCGTTCCGATCGTTCCAATAATCCCAACATGATACGTGTTTGTCACTTTTAAAGCTGTACGTGATCCTGGGTGAATAACTCCTACCACTGGAATTGGTAATTGTTTCTGCATCTCTTCTAATACAACCGCAGTTGCTGTATTACACGCAATAACTAACATTTTGATATTTAAATCTAGTAAATGCTCCGTCATTTCCCACGTAAATTGACGCACTTCTTCTCGAGAACGTGGACCATAAGGGCAACGTGCTGTATCCCCTAAATATATAATACGCTCTTTCGGCAACTGACGAATTAATTCCTTCGCTACTGTTAAACCGCCAACTCCTGAATCGATAACACCGATTGCTCTATTCAACTTCATCACCCGTTTTCTCATTCATCATCTTATTTTATCATTATATTTTACACACTTTAAGTTCGCTCACTTAAACTGCTTCTGTATGAAAATTTTCATTTGTACCTGTATAGACTAGGACCTTTTTTATTTTGCTCCTTTTTTTCATAATTTGCAAGACAGAAAAAAAACCGACCTTCTATATGAAAGTCGGTTTCTTCTATAATAAAGTACGTATTTACCGCTCCATCTTTTTTTGGAAAGAAGACATTCCTATTAATAAGAAGAAATGAGCAGAAATTAACATGACGATTAAAATAAAATTCAAACGATAACTATTTGTAGATTCCATAATTTTGCTCGCAACAGCTGGTCCAAATGCCATACCGAAAAAGTTAATTAAATTATATAAGCCAAGACCGACTCCAACTTTAGCTGGATGTAATGTTTTCGGCATAAATGTATTTACTGATACTTGAATAGCTGAATAACTTATAAACGTTAAAATAATCGCCACTAAAATAACCATTAAGTTCCCATTCGGAATAAGCCCTAAGATTAAAAAGCCAACGATCATAATGACAGACGCTACATAAATCATGTTCACATTTCCAAACGAAGGGACAATCTTCCCAGTAATAAAACTAGATACAATACCAAAGAGTGATGCAACAAACAATGCAATCCCAATAACGAATGGAGACAATCCGTGTTCTCTTCCTAACAGTAATGGTAATAATAATAAACTAGCACATAACGCCACATTCATTATAAATCCGACCGCTATTAAACGAAGAAATGGTTTATTTGTAAACAACTCAATATCAATAAATGGATGTTCCGCGTTCTTCATACGAACTGTGAATAAAAATAAGAAAACAACCGATAACACAAATAGCCAACTATTAATATTTACACCTAATAAAACCGTCGTAATGAATGCAAATAATAACGCCGCTCCGATGTAATCAAAATGAAACGCTCCAGCCGTATGTTGCGCTTCTTCTAGCATAAATTTCATAAGTAGAAAAATCCCAACTACTGAAATAATCATAAATAAAAATAAATATGGCCACCCTAATGTATTTGTAATTGCTCCGCCAACTAAAGGGCCAATGCCTATCGCTAATGCAATAGAAGAACTAATCATCGCTAACGCACCAGGCTTCTTAGCAGGAGCAACTAATTTTGCCACTGCAATCATACTAAGCGCAATAAACGCCGCGCCCCCACTCGCCTGCACTAATCTTGCGAGAATGGTAATCGCATAAGATTGATTCATAAATCCAATAATAGAACCTGCTACAAATATGATAATTGAAATAATTAATAGTTTTTTTACACTATAACGATCAGCCAACTTCCCATAGATCATCGAACCGATACCGACAACTAAGGAATAACCTACTACAACCCAACTTACTTTTGACTGGCTAATGGATAAATCATGAACAATATCCTCTAACGCTACATTAAATAAAACCGCATTCATCGGTCCTAATAAAACGATAAAACATAATGTGAAAACAAACCATTTTGAATGGTTACTTATATCTTTCCCCATGTGTAACACCTCTCCTGATTGTAGTAACTGTAAACGAAAATAAAAATGAAAAATAAAGTTGTTTAGCTCCTCTATTACCACTAAACAACTTCATCAAATCTATGCATTTATCGCGCGACAAACTGAATTCAAAACGAAACATGTACGTTGTTCGATATTCATGGAACTATCATAGTTTCATGCATTACAGTTTGTCAACGAAAAATATACAAAGTAAACTAATTTAGTGTTTTTAGTTTACTTTGTTCAAAAATTGTTATACACTAATTTCGAATCCGATATAAGGAGGACTGACATGGTTATTCAAATTTGCAATTTTTAACTTAATAAAATCAAGTAAGTAAAGAACTTTTATATAGAAGAAACATTACAGGAGGATTATGATGAAGAAAAAAATGTTAGTCGTATTAACGAGCATAGAAAAATATCCAAATTTAAATAGAGCGACTGGACTTTGGCTTGGCGAAGCTGTCCATTTCGTCAAAAAAGTAGAAGAGGCTGGTTACGAAGTAGATTATGTCAGCCCACAAGGCGGCTATACACCGATTGATCCGCATAGTTTAACAATGGCGGAGAGCATCGATTGGGAATGGTATCAAAAGAAAGAATTTATGAATCGTCTCGGTGCTACAATGAAACCGAGTGAAGTGAATCCAGAAAACTACGCTGCGATTTATTATGCTGGTGGTCACGGCGTTATTTGGGACTTCCCAGAAAATAAAGAACTTCAAATGATTAGCCGCAACATTTATGAAAATGGCGGAATTGTTTCCTCTGTGTGTCACGGAGCTGCTGGTTTATTTCATATCACATTAAGTAATGGGGAACGTTTAATTAGCGGTAAAAAAGTAACTGGATTTTCAAACGAAGAAGAAAAACTAGCGGAATTAGATCAATTTGTTCCATTTTTAACTGAAGATGAACTCATTAGAAATGGAGGGCTTTATGAAAAAGCTGCGCAACCTTGGGAAGCTTACGCTGTAGAAGATAATCGTGTTATCACTGGTCAAAACCCAGCTTCAGGTGGTCCAGTAGCTGAATTAGTATTACAACACGTAAACAAATAACATGTAATAAAAAAAGCAGGTTTTCCATTACTATAGGAAAACCTGCTTTTTTACGAAATCATTTGCAAAATAGCAATAACTTCTTTTTCAATTTCCGAATCATCAATTGCTTCTATATACTCTGGTTTAAAAAGTTGATACTTCTTTAATTGATAAAAATCCAGTATCGCTTTCTTTAATGTAATATCATACTGAATACAAAAAGAATGATCTATAATACGTCTTAACATCACATCATCTTGCACCATAAATAATTGTGCGTTCATTTTATTAAAGTAGCCTTTTTCCATACCGGATTCAAAAAACATTTGCAAATTATGATTACGATTTTGTTGTGCAGCGATTAGCTGATCAGATAAATGTGGATATGCCTCTTTTAAATCTTGTAAAAAGACATCAGAAATATATGTCACACATTTCAAAGAGTGGATAAACGTCTTTTGGAAACGTTCTGCAAAAGACATACTTTCATCTTGATTATCCGCATCTCCTTCAAGAAGGTAGTTCATAAAATCTTCTACCACTGCTTCAATAATCTCATCTTTTGAAGAAAAACGTTTATATAAAGTAGCTTTACTAATATCCATATATTTCGCAATTTCATCTATTTTCAATTGGCTAAAACTCGTTTTTCTAATAACGGGCTTTATTTTATTAATATAAGTATTTGCACACGCAACTTTTCTCATTAAAAGAGCCTCCTCTTTTGTCCATACAAAATAGTATAGCAAATTCACGATTAATTATAAATGAAGTCACTATACTCAATACATCTTTTTAGTTTAATGAGTCATTTATACTATAGAAAAAATGCCCGCTACCTTTATGAGTAACGAGCACTTTTTCTATAATTTATTGACAGCTCTTCTTATAGCTTTCCCTATTTCCATACTAGACTGCGGATTTTGCCTTGTAATTAAACGCCCATCTACTACAACATGGGGCGTGAAATTTGGAGCAACATAAAACAAAGCTCCTTCTTCTTTCAATTTACTTTCTAATAAAAACGGCACTCGCTTTTCTAAATGCACAGCTTTTTCCTCATCATTTGTATAACCTGTTATACGCTTACCGGCAACAAAAAACGGGCCATCTTTATTTTTCACACCGACTAAAGAACTTACTCCGTGACAAACAGCCGCTACAATCCTGTTATTGTTGTACATATTCTCAATTAAATTTGCAACATATGGATTACCTGGAAAATCTACAATCGCCCCGTGCCCACCACCAAATAAAACTGCATCATAATCCGAAAAATGAACATTTGAGATCGGCTTCGTATTTTGCAATAAAGAAGCGACATGCTTAAATTCACGTGGTATACCATTCGGAATAGACACTCTATCAATAGGTACTTTACCGCCCTGTATCGACACAATATCAACATCGAACTTAGCCTTTTTAAATACATGATAAGGAGCTGCGAGCTCTTCCAGCCACAAACCAGTCGGGTGTCCATTCATATCATGAGCGCTTGTTGAAACTAACAATATCCTTTTCAACATATCCCCTCCTTACTACCTATTTATGTATGGAGTGTTCTTATCATTCATACAGCAAGCGGAAAAAACGAGAACAACTAGCTGACCTTTTTTATAAAAGTCTGCTTATTGTTCTCGTTTGAATTCTTTCGTACAAAGATATTCACAACCTGATAACTTTATCTCCAGCGCCACGCAATCGTGTTATCCTCCATATGAATAGCAGGTATATTAATCCCTAAATACCGCTGATCATCCTCATCAAAAATAGACCAATTTTCTTCATATAAAAATTCAGGGTCTATGCTTTCAAAATCAAATACACTATCTTCGTCTACCATCTCACGAAAATATTTTTGGACCGGTTTACTATTCTCGTATAGACGAATTGTTCCATACATCCATGGCATGTCTCCAAAAACATCTTTAATTTTACCTATCTCCATATCCTTAAAATACAACTTCACATTTGCACCTTCTTATTCATAAATGACAAAGATACCTATCCTAAATACCTCATCATGTTTAAAATAGTTATTTTTAACGTTTTTTTCTTAAACATACCTTCTCTCTCAAAGTCTGAGATACCTTTTTTAAGTTCAAAATTTAGACAGAAAAATAGCCGACTCTTTACATAAAAGTCGGCTGCTTTCTTATAGTTCGAGCTCTCCCATGCGAAGAAGCTCAACAACTGCTTGTGAACGTCCTTTAACTCCTAGCTTTTGCATTGCGTTTGAGATGTGGTTGCGTACTGTTTTTTCACTGATAAAAAGTTCACCCGCAATTTCCTTCGTTGTTTTATCTTGAACCAGCAATTCAAATACTTCTCTCTCTCTCTTTGTGAGTAACGGTTTAGATTGATACGCTTTTTCCTTCAACTGGTATAACCCTCCTTGCTTAAGCCAGAGCTGTGTATGTGTAAGTTGGGTGTTTATTTAGTCAAGATATTGTATGAATGAAATGTGCGGGTGGTGAATAAAAATGGGCTTTATTTCTCATGTTATTTTAGACTTTTATACATTGCATTCACTCTTTGTATCCACTTACTTTTCGGTACGCCATATTTGTTCTAGTAATATGCTGACAACTGTACCTACAAACAAACCATTTCCGAATATATATTGCATAACAGATGGTAAGGATTGGAGCGCTCCAGACGGTAAAAACATAACACCGCTGCCAAATAATACTGCAACGCCTAAAATCGTTACATTCCTTTCATTAAGCTCCACTTGTTTTATATTATTTAACCCAATTCCAATTAGCTGTACGAATGAAGCCATTAAAACTGCAGATGCAACAGCGGATGGTAACGATGCTAAGTAACGAATAACACTCGGAAACATCGACATTATGACTAGTAACATACATGCTAGTAAGAACGATCGTATATATTTTTGTTTTGTTAAGCGAATAAATCCTGCCGTTGCTGGTAACGGAACGACACCTACAGTTGAAAATACGGAAGAAATGATGTGCGAAATCCCTCCAACCCACGTACCATCCTTCAACTGTTTCTGTTCAATAGTCGCTTTTTGAATGGTAGCTTGATTAATTGCTATAATAGCTGCTACTGTATTTGAAACTAAAATACATACCATAACGAAACTTGATACTGCCATACCTGTATTCCACTTTGGAAGTCCCCAAGCAAATATTTGCGGAAGTTGCACAAACTGAGTTACTTGAGATGGAATCGTAACTTTTCCTGCCATTAGAAAAAGAATCCATCCACTAATTAATCCTATTAAAACCGCATAACTTTTGACAAAACCTTTTCCAAAATTAGATAGTAAAATAACGAACAAAAATATACTAAACGCGATTATCGCTGTAAATCCATCGATTTGGGAAGCAGTAGCAGTAATCCCTAGCATTCCTTTTAGGAATACACCGCTTAATTGTAAACATAATAAAAGTAAAAACGTCCCTGTCACAAGCGGCGTAAATAAAAATAAAATACGTCCGATAAAACCAGTTACTCCTAATCCTATTAAAATAACACCGGAAATTATCATTCCTAATCCTAAAATTTGCAACGTACTATGTAATTGATCTTGCCCGGCAGTTGCGTATGCAAGTACGGTAAATACTCCAACCCAAGATCCAGCTGGCCCATCCGCAATTGGTAGTCTATGTCCAAGCCACCCTTGTAAAAAAGAAGATATACCAACTACAAAAAATGTACGCTGCATTAAATAAAATATTTCTTCCGTCGTAAGATGAAATAATCCGCCAACGACAATTGGTAGTGCGATTGAATTGGCTAATAAAAATATAAACCATTGCAAAGTTCCCATAATATGATTTTGGTTATGTTGATTGTCCAAACTTTTCATCCCTTCTAGCTTTCCTATAAAAAATATGTTGTAAGCATAAAAAAGAAAGGTTCTACACTCACAATTAGAACCCTCCTCAAAACATTTAAACGATTCTTTTACACAAGATTATTTAATTCCACCTCATTTAAACTGCCAACAACAATATTTCCTTTATGCACGACTAAACGCTTCTCTGTTTGACGCGCTACCGCTTCCGCAGCGCATGTTGCATTCGTCAAAACAAAACTCGCTTCATCTCCTACATTCGGCCATGTTCGCTTCCCTTCATTGTTTAACGTTTCTTTTCCTCCCGTAATAAAGCGAAGAGCTTTTCCTAAAGACCTTTCGTCACTCCATCCAAAACGTTCCGCTAATCGATTTGCCTTTTGCAGCATATCCCCCGTTCCAAACGGTGACCAATGATCAGTAATACTATCATTTCCTAACGAGACTTTCACACCTTTCTTATCTAATAACGGAATTGGGATTATTTGTTTCCCAATTGGAACGGTTGAAGTAATATCAATGTTTAAAGCAGCTAGTCTTTCCGCCACTTCTTCAGCTTCTTTATCCGTAACACCACCGAGTCCAAGCGCATGACTAATCGTTACGCGACCTTGCCATCCCGCTTCTTCTGTTAGACTTGCCAATCTCTTCATTGTAAACGTTCCAAGATTATTCGCATCATGCAGGTGAATATCAACATCTGCATTAAATTCTACTGCAATATCCATAATAGTATGTAATGATCTTTCAATATCATTATCCACTGTAGCTGGATCCACACCACCGACTAGATGCGCTCCCATACGCATCGCATCTTTCACAAGTTGCACAGAATTACTGCGCAATAATCCATGTTGCGGAAAAGCAACGATTCTACCAGAAACCTGATTTTTATATGTTTCCAACGCTGCTAACGTCGCCTCCAAATTACCAAGTCCAATAATTGGATCAACATTACAATGCGTCCTTATATTCGTTGCACCATTTCGAAGCAATAACGTTAGCATATTTTCCGCCCTATCTTGAGCAGTCGCTAATTGCTTCGGCAAAATTTCCTCTTCTTCATTAAAACGTGTAAAAATACTTTCTGCTGGCATACAAGCTTTCCAAGGACCACTATAATACGTCTTATCAATGTGAATATGCATCTCTTCGAAAGCAGGCAAAATCAATAAACGATTAGCATCAAGAATTAGTACCCCTTCCTCTTGAACAGCCCCTGCTATCATTTTTTTAATTTTTCCATCTTCAATGAGTAAACTACATAACTCTGTTTCCGTTTGGGAAATCCTTCCCTCTTCATACGTATAGCCTGATTCAAGCGCTACATTAGTCAACCAATATGCTGTCATCTCTATTCCCCCACCCTTTATTAAAAGTTACCTCTTACTATAAGTTTAATATCCACTGAAAATTAAGACAATTAATACGACTGTTCTCTTTAAAAAAAATGTAATACAACCACATAGTCTTCTCATAAATTTCCATATAGAATAGAAGTATATAGCTTGTCATAAAAAGGAGTGGATTGGAAGATGTCAAAAAGATTATGTAAATCCGAAACTGATAAAATGCTATTTGGTATATGCGGTGGTTTAGGAGAATATTTTGATATTAGCTCTACTCTCATTCGCATACTTTGGATCATTGCTATTTTATGTTTTGGGACGGGGTTTTTAGTTTATTTCATTTGTTTATTACTTATGCCACGCTCTTACTAATAACATTCTTTCATTTATTTGAGCATAGCGCACAAAAAATCTCCTATAGAAAATCTATAGGAGATTTTTTCATGAAGAATATTTCATCGTTAAATGTAATACTGTTACTTCATCTTCTTCATTCTTATAACTATGTTTCTTGTTCGCTTCAAATTGAATAGAGTCAAACTCATTTAATTCGTATACATCGCTTTCTACTTGAATCGATACTTTCCCTTTCATTACCGTTACAAGCTCAATCGCACCTTCATGATGGGCTTCTGGTTCATATATACTATTCGATCTTAAACAAGCACGGTGCATCTCCATCCCTGTTTCTTTCGTATAACGGAACATCGTTTCTAAATGCCATGCTTGTCCTGCATCTACTGCAAATCCTTCCCCGCAGCGCGCAACAGCTACCGGTTCTCCAACAACCATCAATCTCGATAAAGGAATCGATAACCCTTTCGTTATTTTCCAAATGACAGCTAACGTCGGATTCGTTTCTCCTCTTTCAATCTTTCCTAATGTTAATTTACTAACCCCTGTTTTTTGAGCTAATTCTTCTAAACTTAATTTTTGTTCATTTCGAATTTGTCTTAATAACTGACCTACTTGCTGAATGACTTCTTTCGTTTGCATATCTTCATGTTCTTTCATCTATAAAACCACCTTAAAGTATAAAATAGTTTACTTTTATTAATTTTATGTATATTATACTATACATAATCATCAAATCCCGAAAGGAGTGCTATACTTCATGCGCGCAATTTTATTAGGCCTTTTATCATCAGCCTTTTTTTCCGCAACCTTTATTATTAACAGAGCGATGAATGTGTCTGGAACGAGCTGGGCTTGGACAGCTTCCTTCCGCTTTTTATTTGCTCTCCCTATTTTATTCCTTATCGTTTTATTTCGCAAAAACTTAAGGGGTTTATGGGAAGAATTAAAGAAGCATCCATTAGCATGGATCGGATGGGGTTCTGTTGCTGGTATTGGCTTCTATTCTTTATTAAGTTTCGCGGCTGTCTTTTCTCCAGCGTGGCTCGTTGCTGGAACTTGGCAAGTTACTATATTAGCAGGTTTACTACTATCACCACTATTTTTCATTAAAATAGAGACGAAATCAGGAACAAAACTTGTACGCGGAAAAATTCCACTTCGCAGCTTATACGTTGCATTATTTATTTTACTTGGTGTAATTTGTATGCAGGCAACTGAAGCAGGCCACATTACGATGACTCAGTTCATTTCAGGTTTTTTACCTGTCGTGTTAGCTGCTTTCTTATATCCGTTCGGCAACCGAAAAATGATGGAGCTTGTTGGTGGACGTCTCGATACGTTCCAACGCGTATTAGGAATGGCAATTGGAAGTCTCCCTATTACTATTTTACTTGGCATATACGGATTTTCTACTACCGGTATTCCAACGTCCAGCCAAATGCTACAAGGATTTTTATTAGCATTATGTTCCGGCGTAATTGCAACGATGACATTTTTCTTCGCTACTGACTTAGCCAAAGATAACTTCGCTCTACTTGGAGCTGTTGAAGCAACGCAAGCTGGAACGATGGTCTTTACCGTGCTTGGCGAAATTGTTTTCTTGAATGGTTCATTCCCTGGTGGTCTTTCCCTATTTGGAATGATTATTATTATGTTAGGAATGGTTGCCAATAGCGTATTAAACCGATCTGTTCCAGCCGTTAAACAGAAAAAAACAGCATAAAAAAAGAGTATGGTTCTATAACAAAGAACCATACTCTTTTTTATTGTCCCCCTATTTCGTCTTATCAGAATAGTATTTCATTAGCTGTTTATACTAAAACCTATGTTATAATACGTTTCATGCGCAATAATAGGAGGTAAATTATGTTAAAAAAAGCAATCGCTGAATTTATTGGTACATTTGTACTTGTATTATTCGGAACTGGAGTAGCTGTCATTGGCGGCGGAATTGAAGGAATTGGAATATTAGGAATCGCTATGGCTTTCGGTCTATCTATTGTAGCTATGGCATATAGCATCGGAACAATTTCTGGATGTCACATTAACCCAGCAGTATCAGTAGCTATGTTCATCAACAAAAGAATGAACGCTATGGAACTTTGTTATTATGTATTAGCTCAAGTTTTAGGTGGTTTATTAGGAACTGCAACATTGGTGACAATTTTACAATCTGCTAAAACACCTTTAGATAATTTAGGACAAAATGGTTTTGGAACTCTTGGTTTATCTGGAGCATTTCTAGTTGAATTTATTTTAACTTTCGTATTCGTATTAGTTATCGTTGCTGTAACAGGTAAAAAAGGAAGTTCTTCTCTAGCAGGATTAGTAATTGGTTTCACATTAGTTTTAGTTCACTTATTAGGTATTTCGTTAACTGGAACTTCTGTTAACCCAGCTCGTAGTATCGCACCAGCTTTATTCGCTGGCGGAGAAGCACTTTCTCAACTATGGGTATTCATCGTTGCACCAATTCTTGGTGGTATCGTAGCAGCTATCGTAGGTAAATTCATTTTAAATACTGAAAAATAGAATTTTCAATATTTCTGAATATAAAAAGGCGAGCCCTCATTATGAGGATGCTCGCTTTTTTACTCTTTCATTTTAGACTTTAAATTTGTAACTAATTGATCTACCGTTACATTTGCAAGTACGTTTTCCATCGCTTCTTGCGCTTGCATTAAAATGATTTCTAATACTGATTGAATATTAGCTCCTACTGGACATTCAATGTTGGGATTTTCATGGAAGGAAAATAGCTGTCCTTCTTCTACAACTTCCACTGCTTTATATACATCAAGTAATGTAATTTCTTCTAAATCACGAGCAAGTGTCGTACCACCTTTACCAGCTTGTACATCAACAAGTCCTGCTCTCTTCAACATTCCTGTAATGCGACGAATCACGACTGGATTTGTATTCACACTACCAGCAATCCATTCAGAGGTACAGCGAGAGTTTCGATCTATCGCAAGTAACGTCAACATATGAACACCTACTGTAAAACGACTACTAATCCCCATCTGCACACCCTCCTTTGTATTCATTCTATTAAAAGACGACTCTTATTATTATATACTATTTTTAATTTATACATAAAGAAAAAGCATGATTTCAATAGGAAATCATACTTTTCTCTCATTATTGACGCTTTATAAATTTCGCTAAGTCTTTAAATTTCACTTTATCTGAGTAATTCATTACGCCGTTTACGTAAATGCGGCTTGTAATAGCACTTAATATGCCGATTGTCACTAAAAGAATCACCATTGTTATCGTAATTTCTAACATACCAGCTTCACCAGCTACAAAACGTGAGAATGTAATCATCGGGCTGAAGAATGGAACATAAGAACTTACTACAACAACAGTACTGTTTGGATCACCTAGCGATTTAATACTTATAAAGAACGCTGCCATTATTAAAATCGATACTGGCAATATAACACCTTGTAAATCCTCAGTCCTAGAAACAACCGCTCCAGCAGCCGCATACATCATCGCATAAAGGAAATATCCTGTAACAAAATAAATAAGGAACATACCGATAACTTGTGCATCTATCTTTGTAAAATCAATTGGCGCTCCAAATAATGAACCATTTTCTAAATCTACCCATCCTAGTAACCAAGGAACCAAGTAACCACATGCCAATATAGCAAGTTGTAATAACGCCGTTGAAACAACCGCTAAAATTTTTGCATACATCATCGTAAGTGGTTTTACTTTCGGAATCATAACTTCCATAACGCGAGAAGCTTTTTCAGAAGCAATATTCATCGCAATTGTACTTCCGAACATGACAATAAACATATACAAAGCAAATGTAAAGAAATATGCAATTCCTGCGGAAGCAGAACGATCTTTTATCGCTTCTTGTTTCACAGAAATTTCGGTTTGCAATTGCTGTGCAATTTCTGGTGAAACATTATTTTGGGCAATCGTCACCATCGTATATTGTTGCTTTAAATAGCCTGCCATAATTGTAGAAGTTGCTTGGCTTGGAAATCCATTATACACATATGTAATCGATGGAGCCCCATTCTTTTCCGTCACATGGAATAGACCATCTAAATCGCCTTCTTCTACTTGCTTATGCAATTTATCAAAATTATCCTTTGAACCAACTGTTATTTTTGCTGATGGCAATAGCTTATTTAACTCTTCTTTTTGTACTTTATATGTGGCACTCTCTAATACAACTGCAATTTTATCTTTATCCTTATTTTTATCATCACCTGAAGTAAAATGATTAAATGCAAAAATCCCAAACACAACTAAAAATAAAATCGCACTCGTAATTAATGATTTTTTAGATAAAAACGCTTCTCTAAAATAAAATGAAAATACGTGAGAAAATTTACGCATCGTTATTTCGCCCTCTCTACAAAGATTTCGTTTAACGTCGGCTCTAACATTTTAAATTGTCGTAAAGTAACACCTTGTTCTTGCAACTGTTGTAAAATCTTTAGAGCTTCTGCATCATCTTGTACTTGCACATAAAGAAAGCCTTGTTGTTTTTCATATGATACATGAATAGCTTCTAATCCCTTCTCATTCTCATCTGTATCTTCAATCGTTAAATTACGGAAACCATATTCTTTTTTAATATCACTTAACTGACCTTTTACGACTGCTTCGCCTTTTTTCAAAATACATACATGTTGGCAAAAAGCCTCTACTTGTTCCATACGATGACTGGATAAAATAATCGTCTTTCCGCTCTGTACTTGTTCTTCTATAATGCCAGCTAACATCCCAGCATTAACTGGATCCAGTCCGCTAAATGGTTCATCTAAAATGAGAAGTTCAGGATTATGAAGAAGGGCAGCAATTAATTGGATTTTTTGCTGGTTCCCTTTTGAAAGCTCTCCTGCCGTTTTAAATTTATATTCTGGTATTGCTAATCGCTCTAACCAGTGATCAATAGCAAGATCTACCTCTTTTTTCGTCATTCCTTCTAATCTACCAAAATATCGCAGCTGGTCTACTACTCTACTTTTTGTATATAAACCTCTTTCTTCTGGTAAATATCCAATCGTTACCCCACTAGTCCCAAATGATTTTCCATCCCATGTAATAGAGCCTTCATTAGGCGTTAATAATCCGAGAAGCATTTTGATTGTCGTTGTTTTCCCTGCACCATTTCGTCCAAGTAATCCTAGTACTTCACCTTTTGGTAACGAAATTTGCAAACCGTTCACTGCTTTTGATTCCCCAAATAGTTTCGTTAAGTTTTGAATTTGTAAACTCAAAGTATAAAGCCTCCCCTTTAATATCATTCATACTCTCTTTCAAAGACTATGTTTATTCAAGATAAAATATAGCACTACGCTTCACCCTCTTAGTATGTAACATCTCCTTAATCCATCATTTGTTCTATTTAGTTAAAATTGTAAATAATATCACTTCATTTGTCAATTATATTTGTCATTACGACAATAAAAGTTGTCAAAATGATTCCCATCATTTTTCTCATCTTTCTAATATAGGACATACTACTATATATACAAAAGACAATATGCAAATGTTCATACAAAAATTATTATTTTTCGATATATAATATTAACTGATTTTCTAACATCAAGGAGGATACATATGAAGATGAAGAGGGGCATTACCACTTTATTATCTGTAGCAGTTCTATCTACATCGCTTGTAGCATGTTCAGGAACACAAGAGAAAACTGTGGCGAAAGAAGAGAAAGTAAAATTAACAGACCAGCAATTAATGGCTGATTTATGGTATCAAACAGCTGGCGAAATGAAAGCACTTTATTACCAAGGGTACAATATCGGTCAATTAAAGCTCGATGCAATTCTTGCAAAAGGGACAGAGAAAAAACCTGCTATCGTACTTGATTTAGATGAAACTGTTTTAGATAACAGTCCTCATCAAGCGATGAGCGTAAAAACTGGAAAAGGTTATCCGTATAAATGGGATGACTGGATTAATAAGGCTGAAGCTGAGGCCCTTCCAGGCGCAATTGATTTCTTAAAATATACCGAGTCTAAAGGTGTAGATATTTACTACATCTCAAATCGTAAAACGAACCAACTAGATGCAACAATTAAAAATCTTGAGCGTGTAGGTGCTCCTCAAGCAACGAAAGAACATATATTACTACAAGATCCGAAAGAAAAAGGAAAAGAAAAACGCCGTGAACTCGTTTCTCAAACACATGATATCGTCTTATTCTTCGGTGATAACTTATCTGATTTCACTGGTTTTGATGGGAAATCTGTAAAAGATCGCAATCAAACAGTAGCAGATTCAAAAGCACAATTTGGTGAGAAATTTATTATTTTCCCGAATCCAATGTATGGTGATTGGGAAGGCGCTTTATATGATTATGATTTCAAAAAATCAGATGCTGAAAAAGATAAAATCCGCCATGACAACTTAAATTCATTTGATGCAAAATAAAGAGGATGGCATGTGCCATCCTCTTTATTGCATATTTCTCGTTAAAGGTAAAATAAACACTTCAACACGTCTATTTTTCGCCTTTCCTTCTTGCGTATCATTTGGGGCAATTGAACGGTATTCTCCGTAACCTACTGCACTAAATTTCCCTGGCTGTAATTCTTTATTTTGCAGTAATACTTGCATAAAATTAACTGCCCGCTGCGTACTTAATTCCCAATTCGATGCAAATTGCGCATTTGCAATAGGAACATTATCTGTATGTCCAGATACCGTAATTTCCCGAGGTGATGCTGAAACAAGTAAATTAGACATTTCTTTCGCAATACTTAGCGACTCTAATTTCACGTCCGCTTTCCCAGAATCAAATAGTACATTTTCTAATATCGTTACCTTTAATCCTTTTTCTGTTAAATCCGTTTTAAAAGAAGAAGATAATCTATTTTCCTCAATATACTTATCGATACCTTTTTGTACCGCTTTTAATTCGTTCATTTCTTGTTGCTTTACTTCAGCTTCCGCACTCTTTTTAATCTTCTCAGACTCTAAACTACTTGCTGATAACTCTTTCTCTTCATTCGGCTTTTGATCACTTAAAAACTCTTTATTTCCTGTTCCACCTGCTAGTTCACTTCGAAACGCTACTGCCATCTGTTTGAACTTCGCAGCATCTATACTACTCATCGCAAATAAAACGATGAACAATGCAAATAACAACGTTAACATATCAGAATAAGGGATTAACCAAGTTTCATCGATATGTTCATCATGCTTTTTCTTCTTACTTCTTCTATTTTTTTTACTCCGCATTTTTTTCTGCCCCTTTTTCAAGCTTTTTACGCTCAGTTGCAGAAAGTGCACCTAAAATGCGGTTCTTCATAATAAACGGATATGTACCCTCTTGTAACATTAATAAACAATCAATAATTAAACGTTTTTTCTCGATTTCAGCTGCAGATTTTTGTTTTAACTTATTTGCAAATGGATGCCATAATACATAACCTGAAAAAATACCAAAAATCGTTGCAATAAATGCACCTGAAATAGCATGTCCTAACTTTTCAATATCAGTTAAATTACCAAGTGCAGCTACAAGACCGATAACAGCACCTAAAACCCCTAATGTCGGTGCATATGTACCAGCTTGTGAAAAAATTGCCGCTCCTTTTGCATGCCTTTCTTCAATTGCTTCTAATTCAGCTTCTAAAATCTGCTCTAAATCTTCTGCGGATACGCCATCAATCACAAATTTCATACCACGCAAAAGAAATTCATCTTGAATTTTGTCTAATTGTTGCTCTAAAGACAAAATACCGTATTTTCTACTTTCTGATGTCCAATGAACAAACAATTCTAGCAACTGTTCATAACTTAAATCCTTTTTATTTGAACCAAAAAGAACTTTAAATAATTTCGGAACCCTTTTTAGTTGATTCATCGGAAATGCTATACATACTGCAGCTAATGTACCGATAAAAATAATTAATGCTGCGGCAGGATTCAATAAGGCTGTTACGTCAGCGCCCTTGACGACCATCCCTACTACCACTGCTACAAATCCTAAAATGAGTCCAATAATTGTTGCAAAATCCATTCCCATTCACTCCTAGTCTATACAAGAAGTTCTTCATTCTCGATAATCGCTACATCTTCTTATGTATATATATTACATAAAAAATGAATTTCATGAAAGATAAGAAATGAATTATATGAAAAAATACTACAATTTCACACATTTTCTGACATTTTCTTTGCATTTCTATTACGTTACGACTCTTATATTTCTTTTTCAGTAAACTAGACTTATAATAAAAAACGATACATATTTTATTAAGAAAGGACTGTGATTACAAGGTATCATGAAAAAGATAATCATTATTTCTGCCACTACTATTGTAATCGGTATCACTTCTTTCGCTTACTTTAGTTCTAAATCACCACTACAAAATGAGGCGAAAGCTATCGAAAGTCAACAGCATAGTAATCACCAAAAAGAAGAGATTCCTGCTTTTCCAAAAGCTGATCATAATGCAAAGAAGCTAGACAATGATTTTTCCGTTGTAACAAATCCAGAGTCTAATCTTGTATTAGTTAATAAACATCGAAAACTACCAGACGGATACATACCTGAAGACTTAACGAGACCAAACGTACCATTTACTAGTCCAAAAGATAAAGAAAAAACATTGCTGCGTAAAGATGCTGCAGATGCGCTTGAAAATATGTTTGAAGCGGCAAAGAAAGAAGGACTGGAACTTACAGCTGTATCTGGTTATCGTTCATACAAGCGCCAAAAATCATTACATGATACATACGTTAGACGTCAAGGAAAAGCTGAAGCTGATTCAGTAAGCGCCATTCCTGGTACAAGTGAACATCAAACTGGTTTAGCAATGGATATTAGTTCAAAATCTGCTAAATTCCAATTAGAGCCTCTTTTTGGAGAGACAGCCGAAGGAAAATGGGTTGCAAAACACGCCCATGAATTTGGCTTTGTCATTCGTTATTTAGAAGATAAAACAGAAACAACAGAATATTCATATGAACCGTGGCATTTGCGCTACGTGGGAAATCCATACGCTACATACATATATAAACATCATTTAACATTAGAAGAAGCAATGGAAGACAAAAAATAAGAGAGCGAATTGCTCTCTTATTTTTCTTTCACTCTATTATTGTAGTAATTTTTTCTTCCACTCTTCAGGCCACGGTTCGCCTTTTCCCGTTCTTTTCGATGCTTGCACCATCATTCCACGGCCAACTAAACAAACTTCTCCTTCTGCATTCTTCACCATATAATGCAAATCTAAAGAAGAATTCCCAACCGATCCCGCTTTTACATACACCTTCAACTGTTCATCAAAATATATTTGCTTAATAAAATTACACTGTAAATCCGCAACAACAATCATCGTTTCTGAAGATTCATGCGTCCATTCTTGCATAAATCCAAGTTCTTTAAATAATGCGATACGCGCTTCTTCAAAGTAGGTAAAGGCAACGACATTATTTACATGCCCAAACATATCTACTTCACCAAAACGAACTTTTACAGGATTGTAAAATGAAAAACCACTTTCCCATTGCTCAAATTCTTCAATATAAGAAATCCTCTTCATTAATCCATCTCCTTTTTACCCTTATAATAAACAGAATAAACAGAAAAATAAAGTTATAAATATTGCCTCTTCAACATGAAGAGGCAATATTTATTAATAGTTATTGTCGCTACCAAAGAAATCTTTGAACGATTGAATTGTTGTATCACGGTTTAATGCCGCAATTGAAGTTGTTAATGGAATACCCTTCGGACATGATTGCACACAGTTTTGAGAGTTACCACAGTTTGCAAGTCCTCCATCACCCATAATTGCACGTAAGCGATCTGCTTTATGCATTTCACCCGTTGGATGTGAGTTGAACAAACGTGCTTGTGATAACGGTGCTGGTCCAATAAAGTCAGATTTACTATTTACGTTTGGACATGATTCTAAGCAAACACCACATGTCATACATTTTGAAAGTTCATAAGCCCATTGACGTTTCTTCTCTGGCATTCTTGGTCCTGGTCCTAGGTCATACGTACCATCAATTGGAATCCAAGCTTTAACGCGTTTTAGAGCATTAAACATGCGACTACGGTCAACTTGTAAGTCACGAACAACTGGGAATGTCTTCATCGGCTTTAAGCGAATTGGTTGTTCTAATTGATCGATAAGCGCTGTACATGATTGACGTGGTTTTCCGTTAATCACCATCGAACATGCGCCACATACTTCCTCTAAACAGTTCATATCCCATGCAATCGGAGTCGTGTCGTTTCCTTTTGAATCAACAGGATTACGACGAATTTCCATAAGCGCCGAAATAATATTCATATTTGGACGATACGGAATTTCAAACTCCTGATCAAACGCTTGTGCGTCTGGCCCGTCTTGTCTCGTAATGATGAGGCGGATTGTTTTCTCAGACATGTTGTTTATCCCCCTTCTCTTCACCCTTAGCAGCTACATCATGTTTTGAAGAATAGTCACGTTTACGTGGTTTAATTAATGAAACATCCACGTCTTCGTAATGGAATGCTGGTGCATTTCCTTCCCCTTCAAATTTCGCCATCGTAGTTTTTAAGAAGTTTGCATCATCACGATTTGGGAATTCAGGTTTGTAATGTGCCCCGCGGCTCTCATTACGGTTATACGCTCCAATTGTAATAACACGTGCTAACTCAAACATATTTGCAAGTTGGCGTGTAAATGAAGCACCTTGGTTACTCCATCTTGCTGTATCGTTAATGTTAATACGTTTGTAACGAGCCATTAACTCTTCAATTTTTGCATCTGTTTCTAATAACTTTTTATTTTCACGAACTACTGTAACGTTATCTGTCATCCATTCTCCAAGCTCTTTATGAAGAACATACGCATTTTCGTTACCATCGAGCGTTAAAATATTGTTAAATTTCTCTGTTTCGATCAATTCATTTTGTTCATACACAGTAGATGAAACAGCATCTGATGATTTAGTAAGACCTTTCATATATTCAATTGCATTTGGTCCTGCTACCATACCACCGTAAATTGCTGATAATAGTGAGTTCGCACCAAGGCGGTTACCACCGTGCATAGAATAATCACACTCACCTGCTGCAAATAAACCTGGAATGCTTGTCATCTGCTTATAATCAACCCATAGTCCACCCATAGAATAGTGAACAGCTGGGAAGATTTTCATTGGTAGTTTACGAGGATCATCTCCTGTAAACTTCTCATAGATTTCAATAATTCCACCAAGTTTAATATCTAGTTCTTTCGGATCTTTATGAGAAAGATCTAAGTACACCATGTTTTCACCGTTAATACCTAGTTTTTGCTCTACGCAAACATCAAAGATTTCACGCGTTGCAATATCACGAGGTACAAGGTTTCCGTAAGCCGGATATTTTTCTTCTAAGAAGTACCATGGTTTACCATCTTTATATGTCCAAACACGTCCACCTTCACCACGTGCTGATTCACTCATAAGACGTAATTTATCGTCTCCAGGAATTGCCGTTGGGTGAATTTGAATGAACTCACCGTTTGCATAATATGCGCCTTGTTGATATACAGCAGAAGCTGCTGTACCTGTATTAATAATAGAGTTAGTTGATTTTCCAAAGATGATACCAGGGCCCCCTGTTGCCATAATCACGGCATCAGCTTGGAAACTTTTAATCTCCATAGTTTGTAAGTCTTGTGCAACGATTCCTCGGCACACACCTTCATCATCAACAACAGCTCGTAAGAAATCCCAACCTTCATATTTCGTTACAAGTCCTGCTACTTCATGACGACGTACTTGCTCATCTAATGCGTATAGTAATTGCTGTCCAGTTGTTGCACCAGCAAATGCTGTACGGTGATGTTGTGTTCCACCAAAACGACGGAAATCAAGAAGTCCTTCTTCCGTACGGTTGAACATAACACCCATACGGTCCATTAAATGAATGATACCAGGTGCTGCTTCACACATTGCTTTAACTGGTGGTTGGTTCGCTAAGAAGTCCCCACCATAAATTGTATCGTCAAAGTGGATCCATGGAGAATCCCCTTCACCTTTCGTATTTACGGCACCGTTAATTCCACCTTGGGCACATACAGAATGCGAACGTTTTACTGGTACTAAAGAGAACAGTTCAACATTTACTCCTGCTTCCGCCGCTTTAATCGTTGCCATTAAGCCAGCCAAGCCACCGCCGACTACTATAAGTTTCCCTTTCATGCTCTCCCACTCCTTACTGGTTTGCTAGCTGTGGATCGATGAACGCTAATAATGCACTCACACCTACATAAGATAGACCTAAGAAAATAGCTAATGTTACATAAGTAGAGATTCTTTGTGAACGTGGAGATACTGTAATTCCCCAGCTGATGCAGAATGTCCATAGTCCATTTGCAAAGTGGAAAATTGTTGAAACAACACCAACTAAGTAGAATGCAAACATAGCTGGATTGTTTAAAATATCTGCCATCATATCATAGTTTACCTCTTTACCTAACATTGCTTGAATACGAGTTTCCCAGACATGCCAAGAAATGAAAATCAGCGTAACGATACCTGAAATTCTTTGGAAGACGAACATCCAGTTACGGAAATAACCGTAAGAAACCGCATTGTTCTTAGCTGTAAATGCAATATATAAGCCATATATAGCATGGTACAGTATTGGTAAAAAGATAATGAAAATTTCTAGCGCATACCGGAATGGAAGGAGCTCCATAAAGCCTGCAGCTTTGTTAAAAGCCTCTGCTCCTCGTGTTGCAAAGTTGTTTACAATTAAATGTTGCGTCAAAAAGACACCAACCGGGATGACCCCCATTAATGAGTGCCACTTACGAAACGTATACTCGCGGCCTTTCATGTCCCCATTACCCCCCTTGAGTGATTGACTGCTGTTTTCAGATTAGTTTATGGCAATAATGTTTTTTCACTATTGGCATAAGAAAAACTGAAAAAATTATTCGAAATATTTCAGCATAATTTGATACCAAGTTCATTTTACTCCTATTTTTGTCGAAGCGTCAAGAAAACGTATACATAATTTGCATATAATTTGCCAATTCTTTTTTTCTTCTTATATATTCAGATTTTCCTAAAGAAAAATCTGTTTTTATAAATGAGAAATGTTATATAATAATCCCTATAGAAAGAGGGGAATATTGTGAGTAAAAATACAATCGATACAACATCTTTAGAAGATGTTTCATTGAACGCCTTCGCTTATGAATTGCTACGTGAAGAATTACTACCTGATTTAATCGGTAACGATTTAGATGGGATTTTGTACTGGTCCGGTAGAAATCTTGCAAGAAAATATCCACTAGAAACAATTGAAGAAGTCATTCAGTTCTTTGAAAAAGCTGGCTGGGGCACTTTAAGCATTATTGAACATAAGCGTCGTGAAATGCAGTTCCAACTTAAAGGCACACTCATTGTTGAACGTCAAAAACAAAAAAGACATTCTTCTTATCAATTAGAAGCTGGATTCATCGCTGAACAAATTCAAAAGCAACGAAACGTCGTTGCAGAGTCCTATGAAGAAAAGAAAAAACGTTCAGACTCTATTACATTTCTTGTGAAATGGGATATAAAAGATCTCATTGAAGTGTAGCATGACCTACAGTCAACTAGACATATAAGTTTAGTTGACTTTTTTGTATTTTCATTCAGTTATCTTTATTTTAAATATTCAGAAATTATACCAGAAAATAGAAGACGTTGTAAACTACAACGTCTTCTTATCCGCTAAATAAGTATAAATCGTCTCTGCGACATTTTTCGGCATACCTGCTTCGACAAATTCTGTTACAGAAGCTTCTTTCATCTTTTTTAGCGACCCAAAATGTTTCAGCAATATCTTTTTTCGTTTATCTCCAATTCCAGGAATATCATCGAGTGCCGATTGAATGACAGATTTTCCGTGTAATTGACGATGGAATGTAATTGCAAATCGATGCACTTCATCTTGAATACGCTGCAATAAATAAAATTCTTGGCTATTTCTCTCCAGCATCACAGGTTCAGGTGGATCTCCAATAATTAAATGGGATGTTTTATGTTTGTCATCTTTTACAAGCCCTGCCATCGGAATGTATAAACCGAGTTCATTTTCTAGAACATCACTTACAGCTGCCAAATGGCCTTTTCCGCCATCAATAATGATTAAGTCTGGTAAAGGTAAACTCTCTTTCAGCGCCCTTGTATAACGACGTCTCACAACTTCTCTCATAGACTCATAATCATCTGGTCCTTGCACCGTTTTAATTTTATATTTCCTATATTCTTTCTTAGCCGGTTTCCCATCAATAAAAGCAATCATTGCCGAAACAGGATTTGTCCCTTGAATATTTGAGTTATCAAACGCTTCAATACGATAAGGTGTTTCAATCCCAAGCTGCTTCCCTAAATTCTCTACCGCTTTAATCGTTCGCTCTTCATCACGTTCAATTAAATAGAATTTTTCCTCAAGAGCAATCTTCGCATTTTTATTTGCCAATTCTACAAGATCTTTTTTCTTACCACGTTTCGGCTGCGTCGCTTCCACTTCTAAAAAGCGCTCTACTAATTCTGAATCGATACTTCCTGGAACGACAATTTCCTTCGGTTTAAAATGACTACTGTTTTCATAAAATTGACCGATAAACGTTAAAAATCCCTCTTCTGGTTCATCGTAGATTGGAAACATAGAAACATCACGTTCAATTAACTTTCCTTTTCGAACGAAGAAAACTTGAACACACATCCAACCTTTATCAACTGCATAGCCAAATACATCACGATCCACTAAATCACTCATAATCATCTTTTGTTTTTCCATAATCGCATCGATATGCGCAATTTGATCGCGCAACTCTTTTGCACGTTCAAATTCTAGTTTCTCTGAAGCTTCATACATCTTTGTTTCTAATTCTGAACGAACTTCTTTATGTCCACCATTTAAAAACTTAATAATTTCATCTACAATTTCTTTGTTTTGTTCTTCCGTCACTTCTTTCACACAAGGTGCTAAACATTGCCCCATATGATAATATAAACAAACTTTATCGGGCATATTTGAGCACTTACGAAGCGGATACATACGATCTAGCAGTTTTTTCGTTTCATGAGCTGATTGTGCATTCGGATAAGGACCAAAATATTTTCCCTTATCCTTTTTTACGTTTCGCGTAATGAGTAATCGCGGCTGTTTCTCAGCCGTAATTTTAATAAAAGGATATGTTTTATCATCTTTTAATTGAATATTATATTTTGGATCATGTTTTTTTATTAAGTTTAACTCTAAAATAAGAGCCTCTAGATTTGAGGAGGTTACAATATATTCAAAATCTACAATTTCTCCTACAAGCCGAAGTGTTTTTCCATCATGTGAACCAGTAAAGTACGAGCGCACACGATTTTTAAGTACTTTTGCCTTTCCGACATATATAACCGTTCCTTGCTTATCTTTCATTAAATAACAACCAGGTTGATCTGGTAAAATAGCCAATTTTTCCTTTAAATGTTCGTGCACTCGTTACCCTCCATTTCTACATGCTTAGCATTTTTATTTTCACTTGAAAACATACTATGCCAAAACACCCAACATACGTTCTTTTATTGTAACGGAAAGGTGTAAAAAAGGAAAATAAAAAAAGCTACCAAATGGTAGCCCTTTATTTTAGAAGTGTTTAGAAACTAATTCTACTAACGCTTCTTTCGGTTTGTAACCTAACGCTTGATCAACTACTTTACCGTCTTTTAATACGAAAAGAGCTGGAATGCTCATTACTTCGAATTGACGAGCAGTTTCTTGGTTTTCATCCACGTCTACTTTTACTACTTTTACTTTTTCGCCTAGTTCTGCATCAATTTCCTCTAATACAGGAGCGATCATTTTACAAGGTCCACACCAAGGTGCCCAGAAATCTAATAATACAACACCTTCGCTAGTTTCAGCTGCGAAGCTTTGGTCATTTGCGTTTACAATTGCCATTTTATTTCCTCCTTCAAGTATATTCTACCAAGAGTATATCATTAACTTATATACGTGGCGAATAATATGTATCGTTATGTATTGTAACAAAAAAGTGTTCCTTTATACTATATAAAAATACGGATAAAATACTAAAAAGATGAGAGACAGGGGATCTCTCACCTTTTTCTATATATAGGGGTACTTCACTTGGAACTCAAGGGTACTCAAATCATGAATGTACTTTTAACTTTTTAAACTCTTCTGTTAAAAGAGGTACGACTTCAAATAGATCGCCAACAATACCATAGTCAGCTACTTTGAAGATACTTGCTTCTGGGTCTTTATTAATCGCAACGATTATTTTTGAGTTAGACATACCAGCTAAATGCTGAATTGCACCAGAAATACCGCATGCAATGTATAAGTCTGGCGTAACAACTTTACCAGTTTGACCAATTTGTAATGAGTAATCGCAATACTCAGCGTCACAAGCACCACGAGATGCTCCAACAGCGCCGCCTAATACGTCAGCTAACTCTTTTAATGGCTTGAATCCTTCTTCACTCTTCACACCGCGTCCGCCAGCGATAATAACTTTCGCTTCAGAAAGGTCAACACCTTCTGCTGTCTTACGGACGACATCTTGAATGATTGTACGTAGATCTTTCACATCTACTGTAATAGAAGACACATCACCACTGCGAGACTCATCTTTTTCAAGCGTTGCAATGTTATTTGGACGCACTGTCGCAAATAAGATGCCGTCTGTTACAATCTTCTTCTCAAACGCTTTACCAGAGTAAATTGGACGAGTGAAGATAACATTTCCACCTTCAACTTCTAAAGCAGTTACGTCAGAAACTAGACCAGCTTCAAGCTTCGCTGCTAATTTTGGAGATAAATCTTTACCAAGTGCTGTATGTCCAAATACAATACCTTCTGGATTTTCTTCAGCATATACAGCTAAAAACGCTTGTGCATAACCGTCAGATGTATATGATTTTAATTTATCATTTTCAACTGTCACAACGCGATCTGCACCGTAATGAATCAATTCATTTGCAAAAGAGGCAACGCTGTCTCCAACTAGAAGACCTACTACTTCACCGCCTTCTGCAATTGTTTTTGCTGCTGCTACCGCTTCAAACGAAACGTTACGTAGCGATCCATCACGAACTTCACCCATTACTAATACTTTACGAGCCATAGATTTTCCCTCCTGCATATATAATTTCGTATTTTATTAGATTACTTTCGCTTCTGTATGGAGCAACGATACAAGTTCTTTTACTTGATCTTGCAGCTCGCCTTGTAACACTTTTCCTGCATCTTTCTTAGGAGGCAAATAGATTTCAATTGTTTTTGTCTTTGCTTCCACATCATCTTCTTCTAAATCTAAATCATCTAATTCTAATTCTTCTAGTGGCTTTTTCTTCGCCTTCATAATACCTGGAAGCGATGGGTAGCGCGGTTCATTCAAACCTTGCTGTGCTGTTACTAAAACTGGTAATGAAGTTTCAATCACTTCTGTATCACCTTCAACATCACGTTCAATCTTCACGTTTGTACCGTCAATTTCAAGTTTTGTAATTGTCGTTACGTACGGAATATTTAACGCTTCAGCTACACGTGGACCTACTTGTCCAGATGCACCATCAATTGCAACGTTTCCGCCTAAAATTAAATCTACATCTTTATCTTTTAAATATTCAGCAAGCACTTTTGCTGTCGTGAACTGGTCACCATTTTCTACATCATCTTCAATATTAATTAATACCGCTTTATCGCAGCCCATCGCTAACGCCGTACGAAGTTCTTTCTCACTATCTTCGCCACCAACTGTTACGACAGTAACTTCTCCACCTTGTGCGTCTCTTACTTGAATTGCTTCTTCAATTGCATATTCATCGTAAGGGTTGATGATGAATTCCGCTTCGCCATCGTAAATTGCACCGTTTTTAATTACGATTTTTTCTTCTGTATCAAATGTTCGTTTCATGAGTACGTAGATGTTCATTCCATTTACCCCCTTGTTTTTCAGAAAGATTCTATCAATTTTAATTTTCTGTTAATTTATATTAAAAAAATAATTGAACTACCTGCCGCTAAATGAAGGCTTACGTTTTTCTAAAAACGCTGCTACACCTTCTCTTCCATCTTCACTCGTAAATACTTCACCAAAAATTTGAGCTTCGCGTTGTACACCTTCATAATAATGAGACGATTTCGTCGTTTGCAATAACTCTAGTACAGCACGAGTCGTCGCTGGGCTTTTTCCAGCAATCTGTTTTGCAACTTTAAGCGTATCATCTAAAAATGTTTCTTCAGCAAAAACTCCGTTAACTAGTCCCCATTTTAATGCTTCTGCACCAGTAATCGGTGTACTTGTTAACATCATTTCACAAGCTTTCGCTTTCCCAACATAACGCGGTAATCGCTGTGTACCTGCAAATCCAGGAATTAATCCAAGTGTTAATTCAGGTAAACCAAGTTTTGCACTTTCAGTTGCAAAGCGCATGTGGCAAGACATAGCAAACTCAAGGCCGCCGCCAAGTGCCGCTCCATGAATTGCCGCGATAACTGGTTTTGAACATTTTTCAACGTGCTCAAACGTAACTTGTCCAAGCTGCGCTAATTCAGTCGCTTGCTTCGCTTCAGTAACAGATGTAAATTCTTTAATATCTGCTCCCGCCGAGAAGAAGCGCCCTTCACCGTGAATAACGACAACACGAATGTTATCATCCTTCTCCACTTGATCAATTAATTCAGTAACGTCATGCATAACTTGTGAAGACATCGCGTTGGCTGGCGCATGATTTAACGTCGCCACCGCGATATGATCTTCAACTCTTACAGATAGGAATTTCAACATGATCCCTCCCATTATTGACGATAACCACAAGCTGCAATAAGTAGCCCGTGTACCGTTTTTGAAAGTGCGACCAGATCATACTTATGATCGCTCATTACCCAATTGGTCACAACTTCATCTACTGTTCCAAAGATCATTTGTCTTGCCACGCGAACATTTAAATCCGCTTGGAATTCACCTTGCTTTATACCTGTCTCTAAAATCTCATCCATAACTTGTAAGTAGCCTTTTAATACTTCATTTATTTTCAGGCGTAAGTCTTGATTGGACTGTCTTAGCTCTAATTGCGTAACGATAGCAAGAGGATCATTTTGCGACAACAGTAAGAAGTGCGTTTCTACCAACATGAATAACTTCGATACAGCGCTTTCAATTCCTGCTGTTTTTTGACGAATTGTTTCGACAAATTCTCCCATCTTCTCTTGGAATAAGGATATTAATATATCTTCTTTATTTTTAAAATATAAATAAATCGTGCCATCAGCTACCCCAGCTTGCTTTGCTATTTTAGAAACTTGCGCTTGGTGGTACCCATTCTCCGCAATCACAATGACTGCCGCATCAATAATTTGATTGTATTTCGGTCTATTTTTCTTCACTTTACTGTCCCCTTCAAGAAGATGACTGAATGAATAGTCATTCATATTCTTATAATACTGACTATTTAGAAAAGTGTCAATCCTATTTTTTCAAAAAGAAAGGGCCTTAGCCCGTTTGCTCATCCTCACTCTTTCTTTTCTCTTCATCTATTAAGACACGACGTAAAATTTTCCCGACTGTCGTTTTCGGCAGTTCATCTCTAAACTCATATACTTTCGGCACTTTATAGGCAGCTAAATATTTACGCGCAAACTGATTTAATTCTTCCTCAGAGCACTCCGCACCTTCTTTTAACACAACAAATGCTTTAACTGTCTCTCCCCGGTACGGATCGGGAACACCAATCGTCACTACTTCTTGCACTTTTTCATGCTCATATAATACCTCTTCTACTTCACGAGGATATACATTAAATCCACTCGCAACAATCATATCTTTCTTACGATCTTTCACATAGAAGAAGCCATCTTCATCCATGTAACCAACATCCCCTGTATGGAGCCATCCATCTTGTAATACAGCGGCTGTTTCTTCTGGCTTATTCCAATACCCCTTCATAATTTGAGGACCTTTTACTACAATTTCACCAATTTCTCCTGGTGGTAATGCCTCTCCAGTTTCAAGCGACATAATCATTGCTTCTGTATCTGGCCATGGAACCCCAATGCTACCTGGCACTCGCTTTTCCCATAAAAAATTACTATGTGTAACCGGAGATGATTCTGTTAAACCATATCCCTCTACTAATTTACCACCTGTAACTGTTTCAAAATTTTCCTGTACTTCTACTGGCAGTGGTGCTGAGCCACTAATACAAGCACGAATAGACGAAATATCGTATCCTTTTAAAAGCGGGCTATTTAAAAGAGCGATATAAATAGTTGGTGCCCCTGGAAACAATGTCACTTTATGCTTCTTAATCGCTTCAAAAACCATTTTCATATCAAACTTTGGAATAAGAACCATTTTGTATCCTTGCATAACACTCAAATTCATAACAGCCGTCATACCGTACACGTGGAAAAATGGAAGAACCCCAAGAACGACTTCTTCTCCTTCTTTACAATTATATAACCAATGAATCCCCATCAACGTGTTGGATACGAGGTTTTTATGCGTTAACATAACGCCTTTCGGAAATCCAGTTGTTCCTCCTGTATACTGTAAAAGAGCTAAATCATTTTCTGGATCACACGGCACTTCAACATCCGTATTCACTTCTTTTTCTACTGAATTCCAAAGGTGAATCGTTTCACTCTCTGATACTTTCACAACTAAATTCGACTGTTTTTTCTGCACGAATGGATACAATAGATTTTTAGGGAATGGTAAAAAGTCAGCAATACGAGTTACGATAATATGCTCAATTTTTGTAGCAGATTGAACATTCGTTACTCTTGGAAATACTAAATCGAGACAAAGAATTACTTTTGCTCCCGAATCATGCAGCTGGTATTCTAATTCTCTTTCTGTATACAATGGATTTGTTTGTACTACGATACCTCCCGCAAGTAATGTACCGTAATAACCAATTACAGCCTGCGGACAATTCGGCAACATAATAGCAACTCGATCACCTTTTTCCACACCGAGCTTTTGAAGATAATTTGCAAACCTCTTCACCTTATCATGGAAGTCCGAAAATGTAATATCCTTCCCCAAAAAGTGAAGCGCTTTCTTTTCTGGATAGCGATAAGCCATCTGTTCTACATATCTATGAAGCGGCTGAATATCATAAGAAATCGTACTTGGAATTTCCTCTGGATAACTTTTCAACCATGGTTTTTCCACCTTCATTCCCCCTTCAAATACATAAAAAATAAATGAATGTTCATTCATGATGGTTGTGTTCATTATATTATAGTCTCCATAACGTTACAATCATAATATTCTGACTTTTATATAACTATGCTTCACTCCATTAACTTCTTATTATATGTACAAACTCTCCTAATCTTAAAAGAATAAGAGAGTTATTATTTAACTTAACCTTATTATCGTTAACACAGCTCCTGGTGTAGTCGTTGATAATGTTGCAACAGCTAACAAACCGAATAGTTGCAAACTAATGGCGCTTCCAGCCGCAAGGGTCGTAATAATTGTTGCACTAAATGATGTAGTTGCTAATGCGGGAGAATTAATCGTTCCAGCAAGCGGTGCACCATTAATTGTAATTCTCGAACTGACTAATAACGAAGCCGTTATATTAATTGTATATGAAATATAGTAATTCCCTGCATTTGCAACCGTAAATACCGTGTTTCCCCCAGATACAGTAATTCCTGGACCGATATTCTGATTGTTTGGAAGTGGGACATTTGTTCCACCGAGAAGTACCGATATCGCTGAACCCGACGTATTATTTGCAAACGCGTATGTTGCCGTTATACTTGTGCCAGTTGCTCCTGTTTCACCGGTTGGACCTGTTGCTCCTGTTATTCCCGTTGCACCGGTTGAACCTGTTGCTCCTGTTATTCCCGTTGCACCGGTTGAACCTGTTGTTCCTGTTATTCCCGTTGCACCGGTTGGACCTGTTGCTCCTGTTATTCCCGTCGCTCCTGTTGGACCTGTGTCACCTGTTGCTCCCGTCGCCCCTGTTGGGCCTGTGTCACCTGTTACTCCCGTTGGACCTGTTGGGCCTGTGTCACCTGTTGCTCCCGTCGCCCCTGTTGGGCCAACCTTAGGAACTGTCCCATCGCAGCTAAAACAGCATGAATCAACATGTACACCATTTTGATTATTACACCCACAATATCCATTTAAATTATTGCTCCATGAATACATGTTGATCCCTTCCTTCAAATTCAATCTTTTAAATATAGGCAACAAATAAAAAAACATCTATCAAATAACACAGAACAACTTTACTCCGTACATTCTAATAATTATTACATGCAATTTACTCTCCTTTTGCTTGTACTTTCGCCCCATCTCCACTGATTATTAACCATACATATTACGCTTTCTTACACAACCAAGCTCCCATTTAAATTCTCCATAATTAACAACTACGATATATATAAATTCGCATAATATGCTATTTTTCGTCAAAATTTTAAAAAAATATTGACATTAAAAATACCCTCATAGTATGATTTTGGTGTTGCAAATGATAATGATTTTCAGTTGTAAACAAAAACTTATTTGGGGGCAGAAGATGAAGAAAATTCTCAGTATTTTCATGGTAGTTCTTCTATTCGCTGTTGGATGCGGACAGCAAAAAGAGGAGAAAAAAGAAACAAAGACAGACGATAAGAAACAAGCTATAACAATTAAACACGCTGAAGGGGAAACAAAGTTAGATAAACCAGCGAAAAAAGTTGTTGTACTTGAGTGGGTATATTCAGAAGACTTATTAGCGCTTGGTGTTCAGCCAGTAGGGATGGCAGACATTAAGAATTATAATAAATGGGTAAATACAGCAACAAAACCAGGTAAAGATGTTGTAGATGTAGGGACACGTCAACAACCAAACTTAGAAGAAATTAGCCGTCTAAAACCCGATTTAATTATCACAGCTTCATTCCGTAGTAAAGCTATTAAAAATGAATTAGAGCAAATTGCACCAACAGTTATGTTTGATCCATCAACAAGCAATAACGATCACTTTGCTGAGATGACAGAAACATTTAAACAAATCGCAAAAGCAGTTGGAAAAGAAGAAGAAGGTAAAAAAGTATTAGCTGATATGGATAAAGCATTCGCTGATGCAAAAGCAAAAATTGAAAAAGCAAACTTAAAAGATAAAAACATCGCAATGGTACAAGCATTTACAGCTAAAAACGTACCAACATTCCGTATCTTAACTGACAATTCTACAGCTTTACAAGTTACAAAAAAATTAGGTTTAACAAATACATTTGAAGCTGGAAAATCTGAGCCAGATGGTTTCAAACAAACAACTGTAGAATCATTACAAAGTGTACAAGATTCAAACTTCATTTACATTGTAGCGGATGATGATAACATTTTTGACACGCAACTAAAAGGGAACCCTGCTTGGGAAGGATTAAATTTCAAAAAAGAAGACAAAATGTATAAATTAAAAGGCGACACTTGGATTTTCGGTGGTCCTGAGTCTGCAAAATCTTTAGCAACACAAGTAGCAGATGTAATGACAGCGAAGAAGTGATTACACGATGAATAGCTTACAACATACACTTCGAGCAAGTCTTGTATTCGGAGGAGGAGCATCTCTCTTGCTCCTCCTTTTCTTTATTCACATCGGACAAGGTCAAGCAAACATTTCCTATAGTATGATTATTGATGCTCTTATCTCACCGAATCAATCGCTAGAGCACCAAACTTTAATTATGCTTCGATTACCTAGAGCAGTAATTGCCATTTTAGCTGGAGGTGCCCTTGCTGCATCTGGGGTTATTTTACAAACGTTAACGAAAAACCCACTTGCTGAATCCAGTACAATGGGTATTCACTCTGGCGCATATTTCTTTCTAGTAGCGGCTACAATTTTCTTACCGAAAGGTCTGCAAATTCATTCACTTCTTTTCACATTTATCGGTGGTGCTATTACTGCTTTATTTGTGTACCGTATTTCTGGTGGAAAAAAGGGAACCCCACTTAGAATGGCACTAGCTGGTATGGTCGTTACATTAATGCTTTCTGCCTTTACTGGAACGATGCAGCTTTTCTATGAAAATGAAACTGCAGGTTTATTTTTATGGGGAGCTGGATCTCTTATTCAAAATAACTGGGATGGCGTTCAATTCGCTTTTCCATTTATCATTATTTCTTTCCTAGTTTTACTAGTTATATCTCGTAAACTCAACATTCTCTTACTTGGTGATGATGTTGCTGTTTCTCTTGGTGAAAAAACAGCAGTAACACGTCTTATCGCCTTCATTGCCGCAATCTTTTTAACAGCAGTAATTGTTACTGTCGTTGGACCAATTGGATTTGTCGGCTTAGTTGCACCACATTTAATGCGCCTTATTGGCTACCGTCAACACTTTACTCTTCTTCTCTCTTCTTTCTTATGGGGAGCAGTATTATTACTTGGAGCAGATGTTGCTGGTAGATTAATAGATCCAACCGGTGCAGAACTTCCTGTTGGAGCAGTCACGGCAATGATTGGATCACCTTGGCTTATTTATTTAGTGTATCGAATGATGAAATCGAAACAATATATGAATGATAACGGAGCGAATGCAGCGGGAGCTAGCTCCCGCTATTACTCTTATAAAAAGGTAATCATTATATCTATCACACTTTGTATTGTGACGATTGCTCTTGGTGTTACTATTGGTAGTAACGCTTATATCGAAAGCATTACAAATGTTATATCCAGTCAATTAACACAATTTGACAAAAACATGATGATGAACCTTCGTTTACCAAGAATGCTCGTTGCTGCTATTGCTGGCGCATGCCTTGCAATAAGCGGGCTTGTTTTCCAAGGCATATTACGAAACCCACTCGCCGACCCTTCTATCATTGGTATTTCATCGGGAGCTGGTGTTGGTGCTTTAACTATTATGTATGTCTTTCCCGCACTTCCTGGTTTCTTCCTACCAATTGGTGCATTTATCGGCGGATTACTTGCAGTTGGAATTGTCCTCTTTTTCTCATGGAAATCAGGATTTAGCCCAACAGCCCTTGCTTTAATAGGAATCGGTATTTCAGCTCTCGGCTCAGCGATTATTCAAATCTTTATTGTTAGAGCAAATTTGAACGTCGCAGCTGCCTTAACATGGCTATCTGGTAGTACGTATGCAAGAGGATGGAATCACTTAGAAAATATCATTCTATATCCATCACTTATTCTCGTACTCATTATCTTTTTCTTAATAAAACAACTTGATGTTCTCGTACTTGGAGACGATTTAGCAACGGGGCTCGGGCAACAAGTAAATAAAACACGCCTAGCTCTAATTCTGTTAGCAACACTACTTGCATCTGTAAATATCGCAGCTGTCGGTACGATTGCCTTTCTAGGTCTTGTTGCACCTCACTTAGCCCGAATCGTCGTTGGTATGAATCATCAAAGATTATTCGTTTGCTCCGCACTATTTGGAGCAATCCTTCTTTCCATTGCTGATTTACTCGGACGAACAATTGCATACCCGAAAGAAATCCCTTCTGGTCTCGTCGTTGCTGTACTTGGAGCACCTTATTTCTTATGGTTGATGAGGAAGAGCGGGAAGAAGGTTAATTAAAAAAGAGGCTTCTTATGTGAGAAGCCTCTTTTTTAATTCATTCTCATAAGCCTAAAGGAAACTATCTTTTTTTCACGAATTTAACCTATGAACATAACTAGGGGGGATAACAATGTATCAAACACTTAAAGGCTTCTTGCAATCATGGACATACGAGGCTGAGTCTACTCAAAAGATGCTCGATGCATTAACAGATGAATCTTTGTCACAAGAAATCGCACCTGGGCACTGGACGTTAGGCAGGGTTGCTTGGCATATCGTGACGGCAATTCCTGTTATACTATCTGGCACAGGGCTAAAGTTTGAAGGAGAAACAAAAGATTATCCTGTTCCAACTTCTGCAAAAACAATTGCAGATGAATACCGTAAAGTGAACGCGGCTTTCGTTGAAACACTTCAAAATAAATGGACTGATAAAGACTTAGCTACTATTAACGACTTCTTTGGTCGTCCTATGCCGAATTCTATATTTTTAATGACACTTATTAATCATCAAAATCACCATCGTGGACAAATGACAGTTTTAATGCGACAAGCTGGCTTAACAGTCCCTGGCATATATGGTCCTGCAAAAGAAGAATGGGCTGCGGCTGGAATGGAAGCTCCTAAAATGTAACTACAAAAAAAAGACAAGGTGTTTACACATCTTGTCTTTTTCTGTAACTTGTTTCATGTGAAACTTTATAATACATCTTCCTTCTCTATATTTTTAATTCCGTAATATGCAATCACACCTCCAATTGCTGCAAGTGCTAGTTGAAGGGGAAGAAAAGTTGCTGTAGAAAACATAGGAGTGTTATTAATTGCAATTGCTACAACGATAAGGGATGAAACAATTGTAGTTGGCACTGAACGTTTACGCATTCCGAAATATAATGGGATTAAACTCATTCCCGCAGTTGCAATAGCTAAAGGAACCAATTTTATTCCTTCTTGCATCAATTGATCTACTGTAAGTGGATTAGGAAGAATTGAGAAATAGTTATCTATCCCCAAAAACACTCCTACTACTAAAAGATTAGATAAAATGACCGTTATAAATGTTAATATTGCTGTAATAGCCAACTTACTAATCATCATTTTCTTTCGGTTAATTGGATAAGAAAACATAAGTAGTATTGTTTTATTTTTATATTCACTAATTATTAATCTTGAGATTAACACACTACCAAAAATAAGAAATGTTGCTCTTACTAATGTACTAGCCGCTAACAAAATCATCTGCGGATCTCTTATTTCTGGATCTCCTTCTATTTGAGAAATAATGCTCATAGAGATCAATAATGCCAGTATAGCGATATTTGCAATAATCACTCCCCTTACATACCATCCAAGCTTAAACTTCTTCATTTCTAGCTTCATAAGACGTAGCATGCATGATCGTCCTCCTTCCATTTAAAATTTAATCGATATAAATTACCCCTGTTTTACTTAAAATCTCCACTTTGTTTTTTGCATCACCAATAGTTCCTTCTTTTATCTTTTCTGTATTTTTATCTTTCTTAAGTCCTTTTAAATCTATCATTACGTCAGACGAATTACTTTTAGCCGTAAGTTTCAATGAAGCTGGAACACCTTTATATCTTACGCCAATATCTCCTGATTTTGTTTCTACAAATAACGATTTTCCTTCTTTCATATCTTTCAGTAATACTTCACCGGATGTTGAAGTGATGTTCATATTTTCGTTTTTTATATTTTTCACATAATTATCGCCAGTAGTAGAAGTTATATTTACTTCTTGTAACGAACTATCTTTTAACATTAAATCTCCACTTTCGGATGTGAATTCACCCTTATCTGCCGATAGTCCTACAATCATTTCATCTCCAGACTTACTTTTTGTCACGATATTTTTCACTTCTATATCCCTTATTTTCACATCACCCGATTTATTATTTAATACAATTCTATCTATTTCTTTCTTCGGAATAGCTATAGATATACTGTTTTTCTTTCTAAACGTAAAACCATTAAAGAATCTGTTCATTTTTTGCTTTTGCTTAATCACAACTTTATTTCCTTCATGTTCTATTTCGACGGGATCTATCTCTTTATCTAATTGTTGGCCTTGAGCCGAAATTACTATTTTGTTAGCGTCTGTACTTTTCAACTCAATATCCCAGTTTTCATTATCCACTTCTATTTCTTTTATATGATTTATCTCAAAAGACTTTTCTTTCTTAAAATCTTTCCCCTGAAATACCTTAAAACCAAAGACCACACTAGCAATTGTCAAAAATAATATTGCAATTACTATTATTTTTTTCACCATTCATACCCCAGTTCGTTTTTGTTTTAGGCTTGCTTCACGCCACATCGATCTTGTCGATTTTACGAAACGATAGATAACTAATGAAAATCCCTAATAAACAGAGCACAATTGGGATAGCTATAAAATCAAACATACTTACTTGATTGCTTTCAGGCCCAACGTTACCACTAATCAGCATGCCAATTATTACTGCTGAAGTAATCGTTGTCGGTGTCGATTTCTTTCTCATTCCAAAAAATAAAGGAATTAAACTTATACCAGATATCATAAATGCACTTATAATAGTAGCTGGAACGATAGCTATTATTTCGCCTATCGTAGCAGGTGTTTCAATCAACCCCATCATTGGACTCACAAAATATACGAGCAAACTAATAATGAAAGTAGCGACAATCGTGCTCACAAAACAAAAACAAAAAACAATTGTTAATTTCGCCCTCATTAGCATTTTCCTTTGCAGCGGATACATAAATGATAGTTGGATCGTTTTGTTCTTATACTCATCAATTACTAAACGCGATAAAATGATCGAACTAAAAATAATGAATGTTATCCTAATAAAAATATTTGCTAAAGCCATGTTCTGTGTGAAGTCAGAGAAAAGCATGTCTCCCTCAGCTTTCATTCCCAATGCCATAAGGCTTACTACAGCGAAAATTGCTATAATACAAATTGCTACACTTTTAAAGTAACTAGATAATTGATGTTTTTTCCACTCGAGCTTCATTAATCTAAGCATACAAACCACTCCTCCACGCTTTATATAACTGCCTCTACGCTGCTAACATTCTAATTCCAGCAGTAACGAAGCTTAACATTCCTATTACTATTAGAATTAATAACCATTTCCGCTCAGGTTTTCTATAATATAAAATCCCACTTATGAACATTACGATCAATCCACTTACTAGATTCACTAACAATCCATTAAGCATGAATGCCCTCTCCATCCATTACATTTAAGAAATATTCTTCTAAGGAACTATGTTTTTTATTAATACTTTCAATTTCTACATCGTTCATAATAAGTGCTTTTGAAATGGCTTGCTGAGAAACTGCCGTATCATACACACGAATCATATTTCCGCTCATTATTTTATAATTTTTTATGCCAAGTTTATCTTCTAAAATATAAGCTGCACGCTTCACATCAGGAACGGTAATTTCAATGTACTCTGTTTGTTTTCCGTTAATACTCTTCATTGAAACTTCTTTTATTAGTTTTCCATTTTGAATTACACCAATTGTATCCGCCATTAGTTCCATCTCACCTAAAATATGACTAGAAACTAATAATGTAATGCTATATTCTTTGCAGAGCATTTTAAATAAGTCTCTTAATTCTTTAATACCAATTGGATCTAAACCGTTAATGGGTTCATCTAAAATGAGTAATTCTGGCTTTGTTACGATTGCCCTTGCAATACCGAGTCGTTGTTTCATTCCTAATGAAAAATCTTTTACTTTTTTATTATCTATACCTTGCAGCTTCACTAAATGTAAAGCATGGTCAATTGCGTTTTTATCGTAATAGCCCATATATTCACAATGTAATTCTAAGTTTTCTTTCGCCGTTAATTTATCATAAAAGATTGGATATTCAATAATCGTCCCCATTCTCTTTAATACTTCATAAGATGTATCTGTTAACTTCTCACCGAAAATTTCAATCTCACCGCTCGTCGGTTTTATTAAATTTGTAATCATTTTCATAATCGTTGTTTTACCAGCACCATTCGGTCCTAAGAAACCGTATATCTCTCCTTTTTTCACATGCATGTTAACGCTAGAAATAACTTCTTTCCCTTTAAACACTTTCGTTAACTGATTCGTTTTTAATATATATGTCATGTCGTTTTCTCCTCTCGCACTACTTTATATTTCTATAATAGACAATGGAAATCTCTTTTTTCTTACCCATTCCTTACAAATTCCTTACGCTGAAAAAAAGCTTGTAGAATCTAATTCTCTACAAGCTAAAACAGCATCTTTTTTAATACAACTGTAAAAATCGTTTTTTCATATGGCTTACTAGAAAGATGTATTTTTCCATCCATCGCTTCCACAAGCCTTTTCGTAATCGTTAACCCTAGACCGCTTCCTTGGTACAATCTATTTCTGGAATCTTCAAGTGTGTACATACGCTCAAATACTTTATCAATATGAGATTCATCAATTCCTTTCCCTGTATCCCATACATCTATATACACACTCGCTTCATCATCTCTTAACGTCACACCGAGTGTCTTTCCATCGTCTCCATATGTAATTGCATTTGATATTAAATTATTCAATACTCTACCTAATACTTCTACATTTCCAAGTGCATATATATTTTTTTCTGGTATATTAATATGAACTTGAAACCCTTTCGTCGTCACTAAATCATAAAAAGATAAAATTTTCTCACGACAAACTTCATTCATATTTACTTTTGTCATCTGAATTGCCTTGTCACCAGATTCTAGTTTTGCTAAATCAAAAAACTTATGAATCAGTTCCATGACTTCTAGCGTTTTCACATGTACCTTTTCAAGTAATATTTGCTGTTCTTCTTTGTTCATCGTTTTATCCTTATTTAACATTTCTGTATATCCAAGAATAACTGTTAGTGGCGTCTTTAAATCATGTGAAATATTTGAAAGCATTTTTCTCATCGAAATTTCTACTTTCGCATGATCTGCATTCGTTTTCTGTTTTGCATCTAATAATTGATTAATTGCCACTAATAATTTTTGCAATTCTAGATCATCTGTCATAACGAGTAACTTCTCGCCTGTTTGTTCATTTACAATACTTTCTAACTTTTCATATGTGTATCTTAAATTTTTGCTACTGTTTTTCCTCATTTTATATTGTATGTAAATGACACATAACAATATAAAAACAATACCTATTAACAAATTGACCATATTACATCACTTCCAACTTATAGCCGATGCCCCATAACGTTTTAATGTATTCTGGATTAGATGGATCACTTTCGATTTTCTCACGCAATCTTCTCATATGAACATTAATAACGTTATCGTCACCGTAATACTCTTCGTTCCAAATTAGCGTATATATTTGCGCTTTTGTAAATACACGATTTTGATTCTTTACAAACAGTTTTAGAATCTCAAATTCTTTTAAAGTAAGTTTGAGAGGATTCCCGTTTTTTTCCACAGTAAAATTAGTTAGATCAATCGTTAAATCACCAATTTGAATCATCTTTTCTGTTGTTTCTGTAGCCGAATATTTCGTAGATCTCCGAATGCTCGCTTTTACACGTGCAGCTAATTCAATCATAGAAAATGGCTTACAAATGTAATCATCTGCTCCAAGTCCTAATCCAACAGCTTTATCAACATCTGTATCTTTTGCCGACATCATTAAAATCGGGACAGCACTTTTTTCTCGAATGATTCGCACAACCTCTAAGCCATCTAGCTTTGGCATCATAATATCGAGAATAATTAAATCAAATGAACCTTTTAAATATGTGTTCACGCCCTCTTCTCCATCAGACGCGATTGTTACTTGAAAGCCTTCTTTTATTAAATACTTTTCCACCATCTCTTGAATTGAGATGTCATCTTCAACTAATAAAATATGATGTGACATATGTCTATCCCCTTTTTTGCAAACATTAACATATCAATTGTATCGCAACGAATGAATGCTGAAAACAATTATATGAATTTTCAAACCAACTTCCCTTCCTTCCTTAACAATGATATGATGAAATTCACTACGATTGTTCATAATTAACTTTATATAAAGGAGACTTATCATGTCAGAAAACAAAAAAGTAAGCTTAGCTGATTTAATGCGCGAACAACTTGCAAAGAAAAAGCAAGGTAACGGTAATGGTCAAAATGCCAAAAACCAAAGCCAAGAAACAAAAAAATTACAAAACCAACAAACAAAGAAAACAAACAACCAACGTAGACGTACAGGTGTATAAATGAACGGACAAAAACGTTCTAATATCGCACCCGGCCTTGAAGTTGATATTGTATTAAAACAAGATCAACGCACGGGCAAACTAACACGTGGAATTGTAAAAGATATTTTAACAAACTCCCCTTCCCATCCGCATGGCATTAAAGTGCGATTGCAGGACGGGCAAGTAGGTAGAGTACAAAATATCGTTCAATAAGAAAAGGAGCTCAAGTAAAAGCGAGCTCCTTTTTCTTTATTACCCTTTAATTTTCTCGATGAAAACTACTTTTAAATAGTCTCCTTCTTTAAATTGATCAATGGTACGGAAATCTTCTGGTAATGAATGTTCTTCTAATATTTTATATTTGCCATTCATTTCTTTAAATGCGGTATCGATAAAGCCTTTAAACTTTTTCATATCGAATGCGCTACAATTTGTAGAAGCAACGATAATCCCGTTATTTTCTGTAATGGCAATCGTTTCTTTTAATAAGTTTTTATAATCTTTCGCTGCACTAAATGTATATTTCTTTGAGCGTGCAAAGCTTGGAGGATCAAGTACGACCATATCAAATTTCATCTTTTTCTTCGCTGCATATTTGAAGTACAGAAAGACATCTTCTACAATAATATCTTGCGCTTCATAATCAACTTCATTTACACTAAACTGCTCAATCGTTTTACTTAAACTACGATTTGCAAGATCCACACTCGTCGTTTTGCTCGCTCCGCCAAGCGCTGCAAATACGGAGAAAGCACCTGTATAAGAGAACATATTTAACACGGTTCTTCCCTTTGCATACTTATCACGAATTTGTTTTCGAACGTTACGCTGATCTAAAAATACACCAACCATCGCTCCGTCATTTAAATAAACAGCAAAGTTCACACCATTCTCTTTTACGATAAGCGGGAACTCACCACGCTCTCCTACTACGAAATCATCGCCTTCAATGTATTTCCCTTTCGTATCAAAACGCTTTTTTTCATAAATCCCTTTAAAATTTGCTACTTTTTGAAGAGCTGCTATAATCTCATCTCTGAAAGTATAAATTCCTTCACTATACCAACTTACTACGTAATAGCCATCATAATAATCGATGATTAAGCCACCAAGACCATCACCTTCACCGTTTAGGGCGCGGAATGCTGTCGTATCACTTGATTTGTAAAATTGCTTTCGTTTATGTAAGGCAGATTTTATTTTACTTTCAAAGAAAGATTGATTAATTTGTTCACTCTCTTTTCTCGTTAAAATCCAGCCGTATCCTTTATTTTGTTTTCCATAATAGCCTTTTCCGATGAATTGGTTCTTCTCATCTACTACTTTAATGATTGTTCCTTCTTCCTGAACATCATTTAGATTTTGAATCGCATCTTTTAAAATAAGCGGATATCCACTTTTAATTTCTTTTATAAATTTCGGTTTTATTTTTACAGTTACTTCTGATCGCATATAATAACTTCCTTTCCATTTGCATGCTTTCTCTTTAGGAAGCATTTAAAAAACGAGACTGAAAAAACAGCCTCGTTTCACTATACCATATTATTGCTTTGCTAGTACAACTAGCTCATCACCTGGCATGACAGCTATATATTTATACAATGTTGAAAAGGTAAGACTACCGTCACTATGACGAACAAATAATATTACTTCCTCAGAATCGCTCTCTTCTTTATTAATTTTTTGTTCTTCCACAACTTGTATCGTTTTAAAAGTATAACCTTCTTCAATCTTTTTATTTAACTCTTCATAAATTTCATTTTGACCAAACAGTAAATGCGCTTTTTTCGAAAGAGAAATACGCTCTTGCTCAATTTTCCCCACATCATGGATTGGAAGTAAAAATGTATTATGATGTCCAAACTGCGGAACATACGTATTTGCAACCAAGACGTTATATGAATCCGTATCTGTTACAGCGATCAAGTATTCATACTGGTTCATATCCACTTCAAATTGCAGCTGTTCTGAGAGTACTTGGCCATTATATGTATTAAGCCCTTTTACCTTTGCACATTGTAAATGTTCTTCAGATACATCTACAATTAAGCTCGGAACACCCATCTCTTTACAATGCAATGCAAAAGCAGATGAGAATGTACTCGCACCTGAAATTAAAATTCCCGGTGGCTCCGTATTGGCCAATCCTAATTTCTTCGCTAAAAATCCAATTGAAAATCCGTGAGCACAAACGGTCGTAATAACGAGTGCAAATGTAAGTGCTGTTAATATAGAAGCATCTTTATAACCTTCTTGTAATAACTCCGTCGCAAAATAACTAGAAACAGTTAATGCAACAATACCTCGCGGCGCAATCCAGCCAACTAACGCTCGTTCTGATTTTGTTAATTCTGTTCCGATTGTCGATATCCAGATTGATAAAGGACGTACAACAAATAGCATCATAAGTACAAAGCTTATAATAGGCCAGCTAAAAATCTCCATAATAGTTGTCCTTGGAAGCGATGCTGTTAGTATAATAAAAACTGTTGACGTTAATAGCACTGAAATATTTTCGTTAAAATGACGAATATCGCCGATAGAAGAAATATATTTCTTCATCCTCGCAAGCGTAATCCCCATTACTGTTACAGCTAACATACCTGTTTCATGCATCACTTCATCTGCAATACCGAAACATAATAGTACCGTAACAAGCAAAATCGGTGCCTTTAAATATTCTGGTACTTTTCCCTTTAAAATCATATAACTCATAAAAATACTAAACACATACCCAAGCACCATTGCAAATAACGAACCTGCAAAGAAATACAGCAACGTATGTAATTGTACACTTTCTTTCGTTAAGAAATTTACAATTTGAAATGCAAATACAGCAAGCAAAGCTCCAAATGGATCAACAATAATACCTTCCCATTTTAAAATTGCAGCTGTCCTTGGCTTTAATCGCGCTTGGCGTAACAACGGAATAATTACCGTTGGACCTGTCACAATAAAAAGACCTCCAATAATAAATGCAACTGCCCAATCTAATCCAGCAACGTAATGAGCTGCAAGCGAGCCAGCAATCCAAGCAATAAACGCACCAAACGTAACGATACGAAATACTGGTTTTGATAGTCCCCTCAGTTCACGTATATCCAAACTTAAACTACCCTCAAACAATATAATCGCAACAGAAAGTGATACGAGTGGACTAAAAACATCTCCAAGCACCTCTTTCGGATTAATAATACCGAAAACTGGACCAATTAATAATCCAGCAACTGCCATTACAACAATAGCTGGAAGCTGGAAGCGCCATGCAGTCCATTGCGAAGCAATACCTAACGTAATAATAATAACGATACTAAGTAAAAGTGATTCGACCATAATACCCTCCTTGTTCATAGTATTGCGACAGCAAAGTATAAACCATACTTTGCTTCTACATATTTCCAATTGATTCTATTTACATAATATATAACCAAGTTAAATATACAGTCAACACCTTCAACAGAGGGATACTGCACTTACATAAAGTGAAACTTTAATCCGTAGGGGTTTATTAGCCTACACCAATCGTAATAAAAAAATATTATCATAATTTAAGATAATCATTGACAATGATAATGATTTTCATTATCATTTAATGTATATGAGTTCTCGAAAATAAAGGCTACATTTAATAGGAGGAATAAACATGATTATTGTTACAAATACAGCTAAAATTACAAAGGGTAATGGACATAAATTAATTGATCGTTTTAATAAAGTAGGTCAAGTCGAAACAATGCCAGGCTTTTTAGGATTAGAAGTGCTTCTAACACAAAATACAGCTGATTATGATGAAGTAACAATTAGCACACGCTGGAATGCAAAAGAAGATTTCCAAGGTTGGACGAAGAGCCCAGCATTTAAAGCTGCTCACTCACATCAAGGTGGAATGCCAGATTATATTCTTGATAATAAAATCTCTTACTATGATGTGAAAGTTGTACGTATGCCAATGGCTGCAGCACAGTAAACATATCTCTTTTTTAAAGTATAGAATATGAGAAGCGTTACCACTTCTCATATTCTATACTTTTTTTACTGTCTTTTTACTAGTTTCGCATGCACAACTAACCTTCCTGCTTCCGGATCAAGCGCATAGTCACACGTCGAAAGTGTTACGATTTGATCGCTTGCTGTCAATTTTGTATCTGTTTTGTACAGCGATTTTCCTTGAATTTTCTCCAAAAATGATGTGTATTCCGTTTCACTGCTAAAATCCGTTTCAATGTAATAAAATTCAGTTGTTGTTGTATACACCGAGAACACTTCAAGATCATATCCTTCAAATAATGTATCGTAATATAATTTACGATGTGACATGAAGAAATCTTCATCTAACATTTTCTTTAAACTTCCAAACATAGAACCATCTTTCATACGGTGACCATATAAAATCGTATTGCGATTTTGAGATTTCACATCATTACGATAGTCCATAAAGATGCTTCCTGCTCTCATATCTTCACCTTTATAATTACGAAATAAATAGTAATCATTGTCTTTCGCTTGAACGATTGGATAATTAATTTGTGTATCGTCCATCGTAATCCATCCAACTATTTCTTCGTTAATTTGTTGCAGAGCTTTGAACTGTTTACGCACTTCCCCGTCTTGTGATTGCTCTTCCATCGGACTTTCTTCATAAATATTTTGTGCTTCGGCCATTACTTTACGATTTTCATAGTAATCCATGAAAATATCACCTAATTCATATACTGAATAGAAAAAGGTACCTAAAAAAACAACTGTAAGTATTCGTTGAAAAAAAGAATTCTTCTTCCGTTCTTTTTTACTACTCAAATTATCACCTCAAAACGGATTGTTCACATATTTAAATACCCATTGGGACCATATACAACCCTGTATCTTCATCTTGCTTTACAACGACATCTACACCATATATCGTCTTTATCATACTTTCTGTCACAACATCATTCGGCTTACCTTTCGTAACAATCTCGCCATCTTTCATAACGATGATATGATCACTATAGCGAATCGCCTGATTAATATCGTGTAATACCATAACAATCGTCAATCCATGTACTTCATTTAACTCTTTTACTAGCTCTAATATTTCAAGTTGATAATAAATATCTAAATAGGTTGTCGGTTCATCTAAAAAGAGCATTGGTGTTTTCTGAGCTAACGTCATAGCAATCCAAACACGTTGTCTTTCTCCACCGGATAAAGCATGAATCTCTTTATCACGTTTACTTAGCAAATTCGTACATGCTAAAGCCCTTTCGATCGCGTCTCTATCTTCATCAGTTTGCGAGGAAAAAATATTTTTATGAGGCATACGACCAAAACTTGTTAATTTCTCTACCGTCATATCTGCCGGTGCTTCATTTTGTTGATGGACAACAGCCAATTTTCTAGCAAACTCTTTCGGTTTATATTGGCTAATCGCCTTTCCATCCAGTATTACCTCTCCGCTACGAGGATCGTGATTTCTTGACATCACGCCAAGTAATGTCGATTTCCCGCAACCGTTTGGACCAATAATTGTTGTAATTTTACCAATTTCTATTTCACTACTAACCGACTTTAATCGATCTGTTACATTATCATACGAAAAGGTTACATTTTTAATTTCCATGAACTTTATCACTCTTTCTAAGCAAGAATATTAAGAATGGGCCACCAATAACTGCCATAATCGTCGCCGCTGGAATTTCGTTAGGTGGCACAATTAACCTTCCAATTGTATCCGCAGTCAAAATTAATAACGCTCCTGCAAGAGCAGAAAATGGAATTAATACTTTATGATCTGAACCGACTAGTTGTCTTGAAATGTGCGGAACGAGCAATCCTACGAAAGCAATAACACCTGCAATCGCTGTTGATACTGCCGCTAAAAGTACTGCAATAGCAGAGATAATAAGACGAACTCTCGTCACGTGCAAACCTAAGTTTTTCGCAGTCTTATCTTGTAACGATAATAGATTACACCAAGCTCCTACAAACAGAGCAAGAATAAGGCCAATTGTTCCATACGTAACCATTATTTCTACATCGCCCCACGTCTTCATCGTTATGTTAGAAGTCGTCGTTTGCTTAATACTCTTAATGAAATATCCGCAAATCGTAATGAACGATTCATTTAATCCAGTGAACATCGCATTAATAGCTATACCAACTAAAATAATGCGAAGTGGACTTAACCCTGACTTCCACGAAAATGCATAAACGAGATAACATGCGAACGCACCACCTAAAAAGGCGAATACTGGTGTCCAGAAAAAGAATTGCGGGAATAACGTAATAATAATAAGTGTCATAAAACTTGCCCCTGAAGATATACCGATTACGCCAGCATCAGCAAGTGGATTTTTCATAACAGCTTGAAAAAGCACACCTGAAACAGCAAGAGCCGCCCCAGTGAACAGCGCAATAATAATACGCGGGAAACGTAAATCTTTAATTACTTCAACATCTTCATTGGTCCCTATAAATATCCCTTGCACAAGGTCCACTATTCCTATTTCTAAACTCCCTTTCATTGCTGACAATGATGTCATAACAATAAGTAATACAGTAACAATGAAGAAACTCCAAGTTTTTTTATTCATTCCACTCTTCCTTTATATAAAAATGCATCACGGATACATCATTTTCTTCAATTCATCTAACGCTTCAATTGCTTCTAAATTTCCTGTCGTTCCAAATAAACGCTCTTCTAAATCGTAAACACGATTATTTTTAACTGCAGCGAAGTGTTTCCAAATATCATTTGTTTTAAATTCTTTATCAAACATTTTTACAACTTCATCAGGCATACCATGTGCTGCTCGTAAAATAATGTCTGGATCTGCTTTTTTTAAATACTCTGTATTAGAGGCTAAATACTCTACTTGCTCACCTTGTACAATGTTTTTACCACCTAATTGCTTCACTAAATCTCCAATGTAAGAATGCTCTGTCGCTACTAAATAACTCCCCGGCACACCTAATAAAATAAGTACTGTCGGTTCTTTCTTTCCTTTTACTGCTTTTTTTATATCTGCAATCTTATTATCTAACTTCGTTACAACTGCTTCAGCTTGTTTTTCACGCCCATATTGCTTACCTAAATTACTAATGGAATTCTGCATATTTTTTAAGCTAGTTAAGTCTACAAAGTTTGCTTTCATACCTACACCATCAAAAACTGGCTTTAATTCATATTCAAGTGTTGTCACAGATAATACTTCTGACGGCTTTAATGATTTTACCTTTTCCATATCAGGACTCATCGGATTCCCGACTTCAGGTAACCCTTTATATCTCTTTGGTAAATCTTTCGTACTCGTTGGAACACCAACTAAATCTACTTCTAACGCATCCATAATTTCAGTAATAGCGACTGTCGTGGCAACAACTCTCTCTTTGCTCTCACTCTTCACCTGTTTTGCTGCTTCTTTTTTGGGCGTCGAGCATCCAGCTATACTCACTAATAAAATGATAGCCATTAGTACACTAGCAATTTTCTTCACTCTCAATCACCACTCCTTTCCAAACAATATGAAACAAGTCTTGATGCATGCAAACACGCATCAAGACTCCAAAAATTACAATCTACGTGCTCTATATTTACGAACTAGTAAAGCAAGTGACCCTAGCAGTAGCACCATGTATAAACCTAGTTGTGCTGTATCTGCCGTTTTTGAGTTTTTCTCTTTTTTCGGATCATTTTTTTGGCCTTCTTTTTTCTTCTTATCATCTGCATTTCGGTTAAAATCAGGCGTATCTACTTTTTTCACATTATCTACTTTCGGTGTAATCACTGGATTGTTCGGATCATTTTTCGGATCTTTTTTTGGATCCTCTTTAATCGTTCCTAATGCACCAATATTGTTTGTATCAAATTGAATTTGGACATCGTAGAAATGGTGGTAGTTCATTTCGTTGATATCTACTTTTACTTTTGCATTTAATTTTGCAAATAAATCACTTACTTCAAATTGCACTACTCTTGTATTTGCATTCTTATCTTCACTCACTAGTTTTGCATCAGCAAATAAACCATCTTTTTCTGTTTGGAATTTCGTAATCCACGCACTATTTTTCAGCGTCATCTCAATGTACTTTTTACCATCTTTAACAATTAATTTTGCTGGATGTACAGTATAATCATGCATCTTTGAAAGCTCATTTGTTTTATCTTTTAACACTTTAAATGGAATATCATATTGACCATCTACTAAATTTTTTGGATCAACTATTACTTTTGGTGTATTATTTCCGCCTTGGTTGTCGTTTCCGCCTTGGTTATCAGTTCCGCCTTGGTTATCAGTTCCGCCTTGGTTATCAGTTCCGCCTTGGTTATCAGTTCCGCCTTGGTTACCTAAAGCTTTAATACTATTTTCATCAAATACAAATTGAACATCGTAGAAATGGTGATAATTCATTGCATCAATATCTACTTTTACTTTTGCATTTAATTTTGCAAATAAATCATCTACTTCTAACTCTACTACTTTTGTATTTTGCTCTTTATTCTCACTTAACACTTTTGCGTTAACAAAAGAACCATTCTTCTCAAACTCAAATTTTGTAATCCATGCACTATTCGTTAATGTAAACGATACATACTTCTTGCCATCTTTCACTTTTAGTACAGCTGGACTCTTTGTATATGTGTTCATCATTGAAATTTCTTCTGTTTGATCTTTTAAAACTTTAAAGCCAATACTGTATTCACCATCTTTAAGAGCTTTTGGATCAATGGTTGTGTTATTACCTTGGTTGTTGTTTCCACCTTGGTTGTTGTTTTCACCTTGATTATTGTTTCCACCTTGGTTGTTGTTTCCGCCTTGGTTATTGTTTCCACCTTGGTTGTTGTTTCCGCCTTGGTTATTGTTTCCACCTTGGTTATTGTTTCCGCCTTGGTTATTGTTTCCGCCTTGGTTATTGTTTCCGCCTTGGTTATTGTTTCCGCCTTGGTTGTCGTTTTCACCTTGGTTATTGTTTCCACCTTGGTTATTGTTTCCGCCTTGGTTGTCGTTTTCACCTTGGTTGTCGTTTCCATCTTGGTTGTCTAACGGTTTAATACTACCTTTATCAAATGCAAATTGAATGTCATAGAAATGGTGATAATTCATTGAATCGATATCTACTTTTACTTTTGCATTTAACTTTTTAGATAAATCGTCTACTGCTACTTCCACTACACGTGTATCAGCTTTTTTATCTTCACTTAATACACTTGCATCAACGAACGAACCATTTTTCTCAAATTCAAACTTTGTAATCCACGCACTGTTCGTTAATGTGAATGATACATATTTTTTACCATCTTTCACTTTTAACACGCCTGGACTCTTTGTATACGTGTTCATCATTGAAATTTCTTCTGTTTGATCTTTTAAAGCTTTGAAACTAATGCTGTATTCACCATCTTTAATTGTGTCAGCATCTGGTTTTTCTACTTCCGGCTTTTTATCTTCAACCGGTTGTTTCTCATCGTTTTTAATTGGCTCAAGTTTTTCTTGATTAAATTGAAGTTGTAATTCATGCGTTTGTTTATAATTTTGTGATGCCACTTCAATAAATACTTTTGCATTCAACTTTTTAGATAAACTGTCTACTTCAAATTCTACTACTCTTGTATTTTTCTCTTTATTTTCACTTACTACTTTCGCATCAACAAATGAACCATCTTTTTCTGTTTGGAAATTTTTAATTGATGCGTTATCTGTTAATGTTACAGTTGCCTTTTTCTTACCGTTTTCTACTTTTAATACTGCTGGACTTATTAGCTTGTCTTTCATTCTAGATTCTTCATCTGTCTTATCTTTTAATACTTTAAATGGAATGCTGTACTCTCCATCTTTAATTGTTTCAACTTCTGTTTTTTCTACTTCCGGTTGTTTCTCTTCATTTTTAATTGGCTCAAGTTTTTCTTGATTAAATTGAAGTTGTACCTCATGTGTTTGCTTATAGTTTCTTGATGCCATTTCGATAAATACTTTTGTATTTAACTTCTTAGATAAATCATCTACTTCAAATTCTACTATTCTTGTATCTTTTTCTTTATCTTCACTCACTACTTTTGCATCAGCAAATGCGCCATCTTTTTCCGTTTGGAAATTTTTAATTAATGAACTACTTGTTAGTGTTACAATTGCTTTTTTCTTACCGTTTTCTACTTTTAATACTCCTGGATTTACCATGTAAGTATTCATCTTAGATTCTTCATCTGTTTGATTTTTTAACACTTTAAATGGAATACTGTACTCTCCATCTTTAATTGTGTTAGAATTTGGTTGTTGATCTGGGTCAGGCTTTTGGTCGGGCTTCTGACTTGGATCCGTAGTTTCATTAGGATCTGGCTTATTAGCTGGGTCCTCTTTTTCATCTGGTTTTTCTACATGAATTGGTGTAATGCTATTTTGATCAAATGCAATACGCACATCATAGTCATGATGATAATTTAAAAAATCTATGTCTACTTTTACTTTCGCATTTAATACTTTCTCTACATCGTCCACTTCAAATTCTACTACTCTTGTATCTTTTTCTTTATCTTCACTAATTACATTTGTCGCAACAAACTGGCCACTTTTTTCTGTTTCAAACTTTGTAATCCATGAACTATGTTCTAAGGTAAAGGATACCTTCTTCTTCCCATCCTTCACTTTTAAAGTTCCTGGACTTACAGAGTATTGATTCATCATAGATTCTTCATCTGATGTATCCTTAAGAACTTTGAAACCGATTGAATATTCACCGTCAGCTAGTTGACTTGCTGCTTGAACTGCAAGAGGTTGTAATGTTGATACGAATGTAAATATCATTAAACACATCGCAACAACAATTTTAAGATATCTATTCAATGGAATAACGCTCCTTTATTTAGTTTTGACGTACTTTACGAATTAAGAAAACACCTGAAATAAGAATTAACGCTGCAAATAATCCGATGCGTGCTTCATCGCCTGTTTTTGGGTTATCTGTTTTTTCAGCTTTACCACTTTCATTTGTTCCTTTGTTCGCCTCTTTCTTTGCTTCTTTACTCTCTTCTTTCTTCACTTCTTCTTTTACTTTCGTATCTGTTTTTGTTTGATCATTATTCTTTGTTACAGTAGTTGCTTTATTTTCTCCACCTACCGCTTTTACATTTGCATCAAATGCAAAGCGAATTGTGTAGTTATGGTCATAATTTACGTTAGGTACAACAACGTGAATTTTTGCAGCTGCTGGTTTAGATAAGTCGTCTATTTTAAACTCTACAGTTCTTTTATCTGCTGATTCATCTTTACTAACAACTTTTGCATCAACGAAATTTCCATTCTCAGGTGCTTTAAATTCTGTAATCCAAGCACTATGATTCATCGGAATTTGTACTCTCATTTCACCATTTTTTACAACTAACTTAGCTGGTTTTTCAAAATAATCATTTGCCATTGAAGCTGAATCATTTTCCGCTTTTTGAATGACATAGTTAATATCATACGTACCGTCAGCTAGTTGTGCTGAAACTTTCCCATATGGCATGACAAGAAAAGCTAGCATACATACGAACGTTATAATAAAAGCGGGTAATACAGAAATCTTTCTCATTTGGCTTACTTCCTCCTTGTTTATCCTTCATACATAATTTTTGAAAATGATAATTATTCTCATTTTATAAGAAAAAAAATAATAATCCTCTATCACTATTTAATTGTAACTTTTTTATGTAATGTAGATATTATTGATTATCATTCTCACTACATGTTAAAAATAATATCCCTCTCTATTCCTTATAAAGAGCGATTCATATTTTCACATAAGTCCCTATCTCTTTTGTTGATTATCATTCTCAATGAAGCTCAAAAAAAATAACACTCATCATTCTTCTACTCTATCACCTCTATCTACAAAATGATATCGTTATAGAAAACCTTATACTTTTCACTCCTCACTTTCCTTCCAATATTTCCACAACTAAGTCAATCTTAGCCTAATGCTAATTTTTTTGTCAACTATATTACGTATGAAATTTTTAATATCTAAATTTCCCTATATGCAATTTTTTCTACAAAAAAAGAGGCTTTCTTTCATAGAAAGCCTCTTTTCACTATTTTTCTACAGCAACTTCTTGCTTTTGAAACAAAGAAATGACATATCCAATTACAATACCTACTAGAGCAGGAACTAACCAACCAATCCCTACACTATATAACGGAACTTTATTTAAAATAGGTGCTAATGCTGCAATTTGAAGATTCGCATTGTGCAATCCATCAAAGAAGCTGATCATGAATGCTCCTATAATACCACATACATACATTACTAAAGGAAGACGAATATAGTTTTCAACAAGTGATAATACAATCAGCACGATACCAATTGGGTAAATTGCAATTAAAATCGGTAATGCTAATGCATTTAACTGAGTTAATCCAAGATTCGCTACCATAAATGCTAATACACAGAAAATGAAAACGACTTTTTGATAAGAAAGCTTTGGTAATAAGGAAGAGAAATATTCTCCACAAGCTGCCACAATACCTACAGAAGTTGTTAAACATGCTGCTGAAATTGCGATTCCTAGTAATAGAGTGCCGTAGCTACCAAATAAATGATTTACAACGTTTGTTAAAATAATTCCTCCATTTGCTCCCATTCCAAGAGATACACTAGAAGCTCCCAGGTAAGCAAGCGCTAAATATACAAGTAGTAAACCGAGCGCTGCAATAAATCCTGCAAAGATTGTTACTTTCGCAATGCTGTTCTTATTTGTAACACCTTTTGCTTTTAAAGCATTAATAACAACATTCCCGAATACTAGTGCTGCAAGTCCATCTAAAGTTAAATATCCATCAATAAAACCTTTAAAGAGCGGAGCACTATATGCTTCTGTCGGTGCACCAAATTCTCCAATTGGTGTAATAAGTGCTTTCACTACAATAATTGCAATAACAGCTAATAAAATCGGAGTTAATACTTTACCGATGCGGCCCACTAATTTCGATGGGTTTAAAGCTAAATAGAAAGTTACGGCAAAGAAAATGAATGTAAAGATAACAAGTGGATACGATTGACCAGCTATCTCACTTGGTAAAAACGGTGCAACACTCATTTCATAAGCAACAGTTCCTGTACGTGGCACACTTACGAATACGCCTAAACATAAATAAATTGCAGTGATAAAAACTAGTGCGAATATAGGGTGTACACGCCCTGCTAGCTCATTAATATCTCCCTTTAGAGCGATAACGATAACTCCTAATAAAGGTAACCCAACACCTGTTACGATAAAGCCAAATAACGCAATCCATACGTCTGTTCCAGCACCTTGCCCTAACGCTGGTGGAAAAATCATATTACCTGCACCGAAAAATAGTGCAAATAACATTAAACTTATTGCAAACATCTCAGAAAACTTTAAAGATGATTTCATTTCTACTAACCTCCTAAATGATTTATTGACAAAATATTCTGAATTAAAATCCGTCATATGTCCTCTTTCAAGCATACTTCCCCGTAAAAGAACGCAAAAAACACCCGTCCCTAACAAAGGGACGAGTGTTGAAATCGTGGTTCCACCCTTATTCTAATAAAATGAATTTATAACAAAATAAGCTCATTTTATAGCTCGTGTAAATTGATAACGGTTTTATCCGCCAAGAATTACAATGCATCATGCAGTTCACTCTTGAAGTTTAGAGGTGGTAAGTTTGTCTGTCCGTATTAGGAAGCTCACAGCCTAGGCTTCCCTCTCTGAGAATCGTAAAAAACAACTCATGTCCTCATCATTACTTTTATAAAATATCTTGTCGAAACTTGTTGTTTTTTATTATATGGGCTATTTTTTAAAAAATCAATAGTTTTATTTTTTCTGACAAAAAAATATAGGGAGAAAATTTTTCCTCCCTATAACTGTCCTATTAATATTTCTAATTCTTCAGCTGTAATATCCCGCCACTTTCCAGATTCCAGTCCATTTAGCTCTATATTCATAATACGAACTCGCTTTAACTTTTTTACAGTGAACCCGAAAGCACGGCTCATCCTACGAATTTGTCTGTTCATTCCTTGCGTTAAAACGATGCGAAATGTAGACTGATCCACTCTCGTCACTTTACATGGCTTCGTCATTCCATCTTTAATCTTTACACCGCTGGACATTTCATTAATAAACCAATCTGTAAACGGCTTATCGACCGTAACGATATATTCTTTCTCGTGCTCATGATCTCCATGTAAAATTTGATTCGCAATGGCGCCGTCATTCGTTAATAATATAAGTCCTTCTGACGCTTTATCTAATCTTCCAACAGGAAAGATACGCTCTGGGTAATTGATATAATCAATAATATTGTCTTCAATATGATCGGCTGCTGTACAAGTAATGCCAACTGGTTTATGAAAGGCAATATACACCTTTTCTTTCTCTTCTTTTGCAATAACCTGTCCATCAATCGTTACAACATCACCATCGCTCACAAGTGCACCGTGCGTACACATTTCACCGTTAATACAGACGCGCCCTGCTTTAATGGTGCGGTCTGTTTCACGTCTTGAGCAGGATTTTGCTTCACTTATGTATTGGTTGATTTTCATATTTTATTCCTTTTCATATATATTAAAAGCGTCAATCTATGGCAATATCATTATGCCACGATTGACGCTCGTTTACTTTGCAAAAACAACTAAATAAATAACCCCAATCACCAAAAATATTCCGCAACAAGCTAACAATACTTTTGCAAGTTTGTCCATAAACATATAATGGTTTCCCCTTTGTTTCGTTGTTTTCTATTTTAATTCGACAACTGTTACGCCTAGGCCTCCCTCGCCCATGTCACCGTAACGGAAGGTTTTCACACCGCGATGCTTCTTCAAGTAATCTTGAACACCTTGGCGAAGTGCTCCTGTTCCTTTACCGTGAATGATTGATACGCGAGGATAGCTTGCAAGCTGAGCATCGTCTAAGTATTTCTCGACGCGCGCCATTGCATTTTCAAATCGTTCACCACGAAGGTCAAGTTCTAATGAAACGTGATAGTCCCTACCTTTTACTGTTGCAACTGCTTTTTTCTCTGTTTGCTTCGGCGTGTTAATGTATTCCATGTTAGACTCTTTTACTTTCATCTTCAGAATACCGATTTGTACGCTCCACTCTGTATCACTTACTTTTTCAAGTAGTTGACCTTTTTGACCGAATGTTAATACTTTTACTTCATCACCTGCGCGTAACTGTTGTTTTGGCGCAGTGTTTTTCACGTTTACTTTTTGTTTCTTCACAAGCTCTGGCGCTGCGCCTTCTAGACGGCTCTTCGCTTCAATTAGCTCGTGATCTTTCACGTTTGCAAGTTGTGCTTTACGCAATTGACGAAGTTCTTGAATAATGCCTTCTGCTTCTTTCTTTGCAGCTTCGACTTTTTCTTCCCCTTCTTTTTGCGCTTTTAATAATCGTTCATCACGATCTTCGTTAAATTCAATGATTTGACGTTGTAAATCGCGATGAAGTTTTTCAGATTGCTTGCGAAGTGCTTCTGCTTCGTTCCAGTCACGCTCTGCGTTCTTTTGACTTTCTTCTAACTTCGCAATCATATTTTCAATTTTGTTTGTATCTGTACTAATGTGATTACGAGCTTGATCAATCACGCGATCAGATAGCCCAAGGCGTTTCGAAATTTCGAAGGCATTACTACGTCCTGGTACACCGATTAATAATTTATACGTTGGGCTTAACGTGTTCACGTCGAACTCAACGCTCGCATTAATAACTTGTTCACGGTTATATCCGTATGCTTTTAATTCTGGGTAATGCGTCGTAGCAACAACGCGAGCACCGCGATTACATACTTCATCTAAAATTGAAATTGCAAGTGCAGCACCTTCTTGTGGGTCTGTTCCAGCACCTAATTCATCGAATAAAACTAAGCTTTCGAAATCAGCTTTTTCTAAAATATCAACAATGTTCACCATATGTGAGGAGAACGTACTTAAACTTTGTTCAATCGATTGTTCATCACCGATATCAGCAAAGATATTTTTAAATACACAAATCTCTGATTCATCCATTACTGGAATATGAAGACCAGATTGCGCCATTAATACACAAATACCAACTGTTTTCAGCGTAACTGTTTTACCACCTGTATTCGGTCCTGTAATAACAATTGTCGTGAAATCTTTACCTAACATAATGTTATTTGGCACGATAATTTCTGGATCAATAAGCGGATGGCGTGCTTGTCTTAAATCCATGTAACGCTCGTTATTTACAATTGGCTTCGTTGCTTTAATACGCTTCGCATAAAAAGCTTTCGCAAAGATGAAGTCAAGATTCCCAACTACTTCTACGTTAGATAAAACGATATCCGCTTCTATTGCCACTTCTTCTGTTAACATCAATAAGATGCGTTCGATTTCTTGTTTTTCTTTCACTCGTGCTTCTTGAAGCGCGTTATTTAACTCTACAATGACTTGTGGTTCAATAAATAACGTTTGCCCAGAAGCTGATTGATCGTGAACAATACCGCCATATACGCCGCGGTATTCTTGTTTTACTGGGATTACGTAACGTTCGTTACGAATCGTTACAATCGAGTCAGATAGCATCTTTTGTGCGTTTGAAGAACGCGTCATGTTTTCTAACTTCTCACGAATACGGCTTTCCGCAGTACGAATTTGAGTACGAATACCACGCAGTTTATCACTTGCGCTATCGACTACTTCACCACCATCACCGATGCAATTTATAATTTTCTTTTCTAAATCATATAAAGATACAATTTGAGCGACATGCGTTTCTAAAATTGGAAGCTCGACACCATTATCAACCATGTCTTCAATGAAACGTTTCATATTACGACTACCATACATCGTATTGGCAATATCAAGTAGTTCATTTGGGCTTAACATACTTCCAATCTTTGCACGCTTCACATTTGAGCGAATATCCGTAATACCACCTAATGGTGCACTACCTTTTAAACGAATGACTTTCGCTGCTTCATCCGTTGTATCTTGCATTTCTACAATTTCTTCAAAATCAGTGCTCGGCACTAAATGCTTCACTTTGTCACGACCAAGTGAAGAAGCTGTATGTTCAAGTAATTGTTCTTTTACTTTATTGTATTCTAATACACGCAACGTTCTTTCTAACATGTTGCAGGTCCCCCTTGTGTTACTTATTACGTTTAATATAGTCTAATAAACGTTCAATATCCCACGTGTTAATCACGTTATCTTTTTGAATCCAACCTTTACGTGCTGCCGCTACACCTGTTTCCATATCTTCTAGCATTTCAAGCGTATGAGCATCCGTATTAATCGCTACTTTTACACCAGCATCTTGTGCTTGTTTTAATAATTTCGCACTTAAATCTAGACGATTTGGATTCGCATTTAATTCTAAAACTGTATTTGTTTCTTTTGCGAGTTCGATTAATAAATCTGTATCTACATCATAGCCTGCGCGTCGTCCAAGAAGACGTCCTGTCGGATGAGCAATCATTGTGACATGCTTATTCTCTAACGCAGCGCGAAGACGTTTCATAATCGTCTCACGGTCTTGTGAGAAGCTAGAGTGAATCGCTCCAATGACATAATCTAATTCTGCTAATACTTCATCATCAAAATCAAGTGTCGCGTCTGGTAAAATATCCATTTCAATTCCGCGTAAAATTGTAATGTCTGGATACTTTTCATTCATGCGTTCAATTTCTTTCGCTTGTTCACGAAGGCGCTCTTTCGTTAAACCATTCGCTACTTTCAAGTATTGTGAGTGATCAGTAATTGCCATAAACTTATATCCACGAGCACGGCACGCCTGTACCATCTCTTCAATTGAAAAGGCACCGTCACTCCATGTTGTATGCATATGTAAATCACCTTGTATATCAGAGAACTGAATTAAGTTTGGATACTCTTTAATTAATTCAATTTCTTTTCCATCTTCACGCACTTCTGGCGGGATAAATGGAAGACCGAAATGAGCAAAGAATTCCTCTTCTGTTTCAAATGTCTTCACTTCGCCTGTTTCTAAGTTTTCTACACCGTACTCACTAATTTTCTCGCCTTTATCTTTTGCGATTTGACGCATTTTTACGTTATGGTCTTTTGATCCTGTGAAATGGTGAAGAGTTGTAATAAATTCTTCAGGTTTTACTAAACGGAAATCAATTGAAATATCATATTCATATTGAAGACGAACAGAAACTTTCGTATCTCCACTTGCGATTACTTCAATCATATTATCAAACTGTAGTAAATGTTCACGTACTGCAGCTGGTTCTGTCGTTGCAATAATAAAGTCTAAATCTTTCACCGTTTCACGAACACGGCGCAAACTACCAGCGCGAGAGAAACGAATTACTTCAGCAATATTCGACAATTTCTCCTCTATTTCCCCGGCAATAGGCAATACCATCGCGATTGGTAAACGCTCTGGACGAGATCCTACTTGATCGATTGCTTCTAATATTTTCTCTTCTGTCTTCTTACCGAAACCTGCTAAAGCTTGTACTTTATTTTCCTCACAAACCGCTTTTAGAGATTCCATATCAACAACGCCAAGTTCTTTATATAACTTAGCTACCTTTTTACCACCAAGGCCTGGCAATTTTAATAACGGTAATAAGCTACTTGGCACTTCTTGTTCAAGCTCTTGTAACACTTCAGATGTTCCCAATTCTATATATTCTTGAATAACTGCTGCTGTTCCTTTTCCAATGCCGGGAATCTTCGTGAAATCTTCAATCTCAGAAAGACTGCGATCATCACTTTCTAATGCTGCTGCCGCTTTACGAAATGCAGATATTTTAAATGGATTCGCGCCCTTTAATTCCATAAACAGGCCGATTGTCTCTAATAATTTAATAACTTGTTTTTTATTTACTTTCATCATTGCCCCGCCTTTCTTTCATAGAAAAAAACTCCTCTTTCCGAAAAAAGAGAAGTTATACTCTGCTACCTGTCTGCCATAGTTCCTTCACCTTTTCAGAAAGAATCGGTGTATCGTCTACAATTATTTTGCTAATTGATGATTTTTGTAATGGTGTTTGTAGTTGTTCAATCGGAAGGATGTTTCCAACGATAATTAAAACAAACAAAATAATATACACTTCTAAAAATCCGAGGATTGCCCCCGCAAACGCATTGACTTGCTTTAAAACCGGTATTTCTGCAAACATATTTAACAAATTACCAAGTAATGAAAGTGCAATTTTTGTAATAATAAACAATATGATAAACGCAAGTGCTTGATAAAATACTGTCTCAATATTATTTGCATCAATCCATTCTGGAACAGATACGTTTTTATCAAATGGATACGGAATAAATTTCGCAAGTGCTGGCGCTAAATCTTTACAGTACCAGTATGCAACAAGGTATGCGATAATAAAGCTTGTTAACTTTACAAGTTGCAGAATAAACCCTCTGCGTAAGCCGAGGAAAAATCCCATAACAAGCAGTAAAATGATAATAATATCAATCATGTTATTCCATTCCTTTTTTTGTCATACTTTCTTTCAATTTCTCATGTTCTTCTTTTAATTTTATGTAATCGTGTATGACGTTTACCGCCGTCAATACCGCTAATCTACTCGTGTCAAGCGAAGGATTCTTGGCATTGAGTTCGCGCATTTTATCATCCACAATCGCTGCTACCATGCGGATATGACTTGTACTTTCATCGCCAACAACTGAATATTGTTGACCATAGATTTCTACATTAATTCGACTTTTCTTTCCCTTTTGTTGTGACAACTCACCGGCCTCCAATCACGTACAGAATCCTAAAGTTTATCATACCATGAACCATCATATTATGGAAACAGAAAGAACAATCCGATATGATAAAAATAACAATATAAAAAAAGGAGCGACCATCTTGTCAAATTCTATCTTAATACAAACAAGTTCTACAGTAATTGAAGACATGAAACAACAATATAAACAAGCGCTTAGCCCAAAAACCCCACAAGGCGGAATCTTCATGGCAAAGGTGCCATCTTGCACGATTACAGCTTATAAATCAGGAAAAGTAATGTTCCAAGGAGGCCGAGCTGAAGCAGAAGCTTCTCGTTGGCAATCTGTCTCTCAAACACCGAAAACAGCTGTAAAAAAATCTGTCGATTCACACCGTTATGCACCGCCCGCTTCCATCGGTACAATGTCTATCGTAGGGTCAGATGAAGTTGGTACTGGTGATTTCTTCGGACCGATGACAGTCGTTGCTGTATATGTGGACGCTAAGCAAATTCCACTACTAAAAGAGCTTGGTGTAAAAGACTCTAAAAACTTAAATGACGATCAAATTTCTGCCATTGCGAAACAACTTCTACACGTTGTTCCTTACAGCTCTCTTGTCCTTCATAACGAAAAATATAACGAGCTATTTGATAAAGGAAACAACCAAGGTAAATTAAAAGCTTTACTACATAATAAAGCTATTACAAACTTATTAGCAAAAATTGCACCTACAAAACCTGAAGGCGTCTTAATCGATCAATTCACACAACCTGATACATACTACAAATATTTAGCTAAACAAAAACAGGTACAGCGTGAAAATGTTTACTTCGCTACAAAGGGTGAAAGCGTCCATTTAGCAGTGGCCGCTGCTTCTATTTTAGCTCGTTACTCATTCGTAAAACAGTTTGACGAACTAAGCAAAAAAGCTGGTATGCCACTCCCAAAAGGTGCTGGTAAACAAGTCGATATCGCAGCTGCTAAATTAATTCAAAAGCTTGGTAAAGAACGATTACCTGAGTTTGTGAAACTGCATTTCGCTAATACGGAGAAGGCGTTTCGCTTACTAAAATAGTATCGACAAAAACAGGAGCCTACAAACTCCTGTTTTTTGTTTCACTCTACTATTAACCTTATATTTTTGTTACAATTAAAATATACAGATTATTCTAACACAGGAGGTGATTCCCATTGCTACTTCTACAAATGATTCTAAATATTTTACTAGGTGATCCACACGAAAGACAGTTTGAAATTAGAGAAAACATTCAGCTACTAAGTGAACAACCAGCATTCAACGATTTAATAGAGCGTTACGGCCGATCTTTCTTATTAAACTTTCGGATTCGAAGATTTATCGGGAAACACGATGCCCGGTTGTTAATACATAATCCAGTAAAACTACAACACTTCTGTGAGGAACTTGAGTTTATGATTAGAAGAAAAAGATTGTTTATATAAGGAGGGAATTCATATGAACGCTGTAAAAGTTATTATATGTTTTCGTACACCTCGTAGGCCCACTCTCTTACCTCACTATTTCTATCATTTGGGGAGCTTTTTTCACTACTAAATCCACATTCGAAAATATATCTGATAGTCTTGGTGTGATGGCCATCTATTATGTGTTCTTGAGCTTACTGTGGTTTTTCTATTTAGATCGATTAGACAAAGATGTAGATACCATTACAAAAGAGATTAATGATAATAAGATATAATACACAAAAAGGGAGAGCCGCCAAGACTCTCCCTTTTTGTGTTAGCTTCGTTTCTGCTTCTTATTTGATGAAGATACCTTATGAGAACCCGTTTCATGTGTCGTCGTTCCTTGTCCTTCTACTTCTGGAGAGCCAAGGCTTGATCTTGAATGATCTTTTTTCACTTTTTTACTCATTTATATTCACCCCTTCGCGTTACTTTTTGCTATGAGGTAATAAACTATGCAAAATAAAAAGCGAGAGGAAAGCCTCTCGCTTTTTTATATTTTAGAATTCAGAAGAACCTGGAGTTCTTGGGAATGGAATTACGTCACGGATGTTAGCCATACCAGTGATATACATTAGGAAGCGCTCGAAACCTAGACCGAATCCAGCGTGTTTTGTACCGCCGTATTTTCTAAGTTCTAAGTACCACCAGTAGTCCTCTTCGTTCATACCTAGTTCTTTAATTCTGTCTACTAAAACGTCCATTCTTTCTTCACGTTGGCTTCCGCCGATTAATTCACCGATGCCAGGAACTAGAAGGTCAGTAGCAGCTACTGTTTTACCGTCTTCATTTAAGCGCATGTAGAATGCTTTAATGTCTTTCGGATAGTCAGTTACGAATACAGGGCGTTTGAAGATTTCTTCTGATAAGTATCTTTCGTGCTCTGTTTGTAAGTCAATGCCCCATTCTACTGGGTATTTGAAGTCAGCACCTGACTCTTGAAGCACTTTAATTGCTTCTGTATATGTGATACGACCGAAGTCAGAGTTGATTACGTTGTTCATGCGCTCTAGAACTGTTTTATCAACGAAGCTGTTGAAGAATTCCATTTCTTCTGGAGCATGCTCTAATACGTATTTCATTGCATATTTCAGCATATCTTCTGTAAGGTTCATTACGTCACCTAATTCAGCGAATGCAATCTCAGGCTCAACCATCCAGAACTCAGCAGCGTGGCGAGTTGTGTTAGAGTTTTCTGCACGGAATGTAGGTCCGAATGTGTATACATCACGAAATGCTAATGCATAAGCTTCAGCGTTCAGCTGTCCACTTACTGTTAAGTTTGTTTCTTTGCCGAAGAAGTCTTTTGCTTCATCAACTTGTCCGTCTTCGCCTTTTGGTACGTTGTTTAAATCTTGCGTTGTTACGCGGAACATTTCGCCTGCACCTTCTGTATCACTACCAGTAATGATTGGTGTGTGAACATGTACGAATCCACGCTCTTGGAAGAATTGGTGAATCGCAAATGCTGCGATAGAACGCACGCGGAACGTTGCAGAGAATGCGTTTGTTCTTGGACGTAAGTGAGCGATTGTACGTAAGTATTCAAACGTGTGACGCTTCTTTTGAAGTGGGTAATCAGAATCTGATAAGCCCTCGATATCAATTTTTTCTGCTTTAATTTCAAATGGTTGCTTCGCTCCAGGTGTTGCAATTACTTTACCTTCTACTTTAACTGAAGAGCTAAGTGGAAGTTTTGCAATTTCTTTGAAGTTTTCTAACTCTGTATCGAAAACGATTTGAACGCTTTTGAAAAAGCTACCGTCGTTTAATTCGATGAAACCAAATGCTTTTGAATCACGTAAGTTACGAATCCACCCTGATACTTGTACTGTTTGACCTGCGTATTTATCTGTATCTCTATACAGACTTTTTACTAATGTGTTTTCCATAGTGAAATTCTCCTTTGCTGATATATTTAAATACAAAAAAACCTTTCATCCATAAAGGGACGAAAGGTTAAACTTCGCGGTACCACCCAATTTGTCATAAAGACCAACTTTAACTCGTATGTAATACATACTTCCCGGTTTGTAACAGGCCGGATTCCCGTCTAAGCCTACTCTTGAATACAAGATTCAATTTCGGTTAGCAACTCCAAGGTGTTCTTCACATATACCGCCTCATCAGGCTCTCACCGTCCCTGATTCGCTTTGGATTATAGTATATACTACTTTTCCTTATCATCGTCTTTCATTTTGTTAAACTAAAATTAATGTACTACATTCGAGAGAAAGATGCAAGATGCCTTAATATTTATCGGCGATTTTTATCATATATCGACAATCGTGCCAAAAAAAATTGCCGGACTTAATCCGGCAATTTTTTATTACTTACGTAACTCCGCACCAAATTTCTCTTCTACCGTTGTTAATACACGGTTATGTGCTTCAGTTACTTCTTCGTCTGTTAACGTACGTTCTGCATCGAAGTAAGTCATAGAGAATGCAAGTGATTTCTTGCCTTCTTCCATTTTTTCACCTTCGTATAAGTCGAATAGTGTTACGTCTTTCAGAAGTTCTCCACCAGCTTCAGCAATAACTTGCTTCATTTCACCAGCTTTTGTTTCTTTCGTTACGACAACAGCCATATCACGTGTCATAGATGGGAAACGTGGAATTGCTGCGTAGTAAGTTTCTTCTACGTCTGCACCGAATACTTTTACAAGAGATAGTTCGAATACGAATGTATTTTTCACATCTAATTGTTTTTCTGCTTCTGGGTGCAATTGACCGATGAAACCAATTACTTCGCCATCTAATACGATGTCAGCCGTACGACCTGGGTGCATACCTTCACGTTTTGCTGGTGCATAAGTGATTTGGTTTGAAACGCCAAGTACGTCAAATAATCCTTCTAGTACACCTTTCACAACGAAGAAGTCTACTACTTTTTTCTCACCTTGCCATGCATGGTGAAGAGCAAGACCTGTCATAACACCTGCAAGATGTTGCTCTTCTTTCGGAAGTTCTCCTGCTTCTGTCGGTAAGAAGATAGAGCCTACTTCGTATAAAGCAACGCTATCGTTTTTACGTGCAACGTTGTATGAAACTGCTTCTAACAATTGTGGCACTAGGCTTAAACGAAGTTGGCTACGCTCTTCACTCATTGGAAGTGCAAGATTTACAGGCGCCTTTTCGTTTGGCTCAACCATATATTGTTTCGCTTTGTCAGCGCTTGTTAATGAATATGTGATCGCTTCATATAAACCAGCACCTTCTAAGAAGCGACGTACTTTACGACGTTTCGTTTGTGCTGCTGTTAATTTACCACGAGTCATCGTTCCAGAAGGTAATGTAACTGGAATGTGGTCATAACCGTATAGGCGACCTACTTCTTCTACTAAGTCTTCTGAAATTGTAATATCAGGGCGACGTGCTGGTACATTCACATGGAATGTTCCTTCTACTTCTGTGAATGGGAATTTTAAGTTTGTGAACATTGTACCCATTTCACTTGCAGAAATATTTGTACCTAATACACGGTTTACTTTTTCAGCAGTAACAGATACTGTACGCTCTTGTACTTGTAAGTTATCAGCTTCTACTACACCTTCAAGTGCTTCTCCGCCAGCGTATTTCGCCATTAAAGCAGCTGCGTGTTGAATTGCTTCAAACGTACGCGTTGGGTCGATTCCTTTTTCGAAACGTGCACTTGATTCACTACGAAGACCTAAGTCTTTTGATGTACGGCGTACTGTTTGACCTGCAAAGTATGCAGACTCAATTAGAACGTTTACTGTCTCATTTGTAACTTCAGAATCCGCTCCGCCCATTACACCGGCAACAGCTAAAGCTTTTGTTCCGTTTGTAATTACAAGGTGGTGCTCTTGTAACGTACGTTCTTGATCATCTAACGTTTCAATTTTTTCGCCTTCTTTTGCAAGACGAACAACGATTTCTTTTGAACCTAATTTATCGTAATCAAATGCATGTAACGGTTGACCGTATTCCATTAAAATGTAGTTAGTAATATCAACTACATTGCTAATTGGACGAATGCCAGCTGCCATAAGGCGAGTTTGCATCCACATTGGTGATGGACCAATCTTTACGTTCTTCACCATTTTTGCAATGTATAATGGATTTTCTTCTTTCGCTTCTACACTTACAGAAATGTAATCAGAAGTTTTTTCTGCTGTTTCTTGTAAGTCGATAGCTGGAAGTTTTACTTCACGGCCGTAAATAGCAGCTACTTCATATGCAACACCTAACATATTTAAGCAATCTGCACGGTTTGGTGTTAAACCAAGCTCAAGTACTTCATCATGTAAGTTTAAAATTTCAAGTGCATCTGCACCAACTTCAGCGTCACTTGGGAAGATGAAGATACCGTCTGCGTATTCTTTAGAAACTAATTTCCCATCAATGCCAAGCTCTTGAAGAGCACAAACCATACCGTGAGAAGCTTCACCACGTAGTTTTGCTTTTTTAATTTTGAAGTTACCAGGAAGTACAGCCCCAACTTTTGCAACTGGTACTTTTAAACCTTTCGCAATGTTAGCAGCTCCACAAATAATTTGAACTGGCTCTTCTTCACCGATATCGATTAAGCATTTGCTTAACTTATCAGCTTCTGGGTGTTTTTCACATTCTAATACGTGACCAACTACAACACCTTTTACACCTTTATTTAATACTTCAACACCTTCTACTTCAATACCACTTTTCGTGATTTTGTCTGCTAGTTCTTGTGCTGTTACATCTTTAATATCTACATACTCTTGTAACCAACGATATGATACGAACATACTTATCCTCTCCTTCCCTTACGCTCGTTTGAATTGTTGTAAGAAACGTACATCATTTGTATAGAAATGACGAATGTCATCTACGCCGTATTTCAACATTGCGATACGCTCTGCGCCCATACCGAATGCGAAACCTTGATATTCTTTTGAATCATAACCAGCCATTTCAAGTACGTTCGGGTGAACCATACCTGCGCCTAAAATTTCGATCCAGCCAGTTCCTTTACAAGTGCCACAACCTTTGCCGTGACACATCATACAAGAAATATCCATCTCTACAGATGGCTCTGTGAATGGGAAGAAACTTGGACGAAGACGGATTTCACGATCTTCACCGAACATCTTTTTCACGAATACTTGCAGTGTACCTTTTAAGTCACTCATGCGAATGTTTTTATCAATTACAAGACCTTCAATTTGCATGAACTGGTGTGAATGCGTCGCATCATCGTCATCGCGGCGATACACTTTACCAGGACAAATAATTTTAATTGGGCCTTTTTCTTTATTGTTTTCCATTGTACGTGCTTGCACAGAAGATGTATGTGTACGTAGTAACGTTTCTTCTGTAATGTAGAATGTATCTTGCATATCACGCGCTGGGTGATCTTTCGGTAAGTTTAATGCTTCGAAGTTGTAGTAGTCTTTTTCTACTTCTGTTCCTTCAGCTACTTCATAACCCATACCGATGAATACATCTTCAATTTGCTCAACAACAGCTGTTAACGGATGGTGACAACCTGTTTCAACAGGGCGACCTGGTAATGTAACATCAATTGTTTCAGTAGCTAATTTCGCTTCAATTACTGCTTTTTCTAAGTTACTGATTTTGTCGTCTAGACGCGTTTGAATCGCTTCACGTACTTCATTTACTAATGCTCCCATACGTGGACGCTCTTCTGCTGATAATTTTCCCATGCCGCGTAATACTTCCGTAATTGGGCCTTTTTTTCCTAAATACGCTACGCGTACGTCGTTTAAGCCTTTTAGCTCTTTCGCTTCTTCAATAAGCTCTAACGCTTTTTGCTTTAGCTCTTTTAAACGTGCTTCCATTTGGAACCCTCCTAATTTTAAAAATAAAAAAACCTCGCTCCCAAAAAGGGACGAGGTAAATTCGCGGTACCACCCTAAATTGACAGAACATGTCTGCCCACTCATTAGTTATAACGATCAATTCTGACCGGAACGCCTTTACATATACATGGTCCTGGCGTCAACTCCAGAGGTGAATTCACTTCCGTCTACCATAAGAATGCTTTCAGTCTAAGGCATTCTCTCCCTATATGGCGATTTTGTAAGTTACTCTTCTCTATCAACGTTTTTCGTTATTTAACTTTTAATATAATATACTTCAACTTATTATAAGAAGTTTTTTATTTGTTCGCAACTGGGCTTTGCAAATAATACGTTAAAATCCCTGCTGCAACCGCAACATTTAATGATTCTGCCCCGCCGTAAATCGGAATATACAAGTTTTGATCCGTTTTTGCAAGAATTTCTTGGCTTACGCCGTTTCCTTCATTTCCTACAATTAATGCAAAACTACCAGCTGGTGTTACTTCACCATACGGAACTCCATTTTCAAGTGCTGTTCCATATACAGGAACGTTATGTTCTTTTAGCTTGTCTACCCATTCTTCTAAGTTACCTTTTACAACTGGTAAATGGAAAATAGAACCTTGTGTAGAGCGAAGTACTTTACTATTATATGCATCAACGCATCCTTCTCCAAGCACAACGGCATGAATACCAGCTGCATCAGCTGTACGAATAATTGTCCCTAAGTTACCTGGGTCTTGCAGGCCGTCTAATAAAAGAAACTTCCCATCAGCAAGAGCTACTTCCTTCTCATGCTTTTCACAAACAGCAAATACACCTTGTGTCGTTTCTGTTTCACGAAGTATTTTTACGATTGCTTCGGGTACGATATACATTTCCACATCATTAACTGTCCAATCTTTCGGAAGGTCTGTCTGATCTGAAACGATAAGTTCCGTTACAATTCCTGCCTTTAAAGCTTCCTCCACTAAGTGGAATCCTTCTACAAAAAATAAACCTTTTTTATCGCGCTCTTTTTTCGTCTGCAGCTTTTTCCACTGCTTCACACGCGGATTTTGTACTGAATCAATGTTTTTCATAATATGTATTTCCCTCTCTTCTTGTCTTATCATTATAGCCTATTTTTCATACATATTTACATAAAAAAGAACAAAAACTAACGTCAGTTTCAATTCTGAAGAAGAGGTGAAAATAATGAGTTTTAATTTACGTGGTGCTGTATTAGCAAATGTATCTGGAAATTCACAAGATCAATTACAAGAAACAATTGTCGATGCAATTCAAAGTGGGGAAGAAAAAATGCTTCCAGGTCTTGGTGTTTTATTCGAAGTCATTTGGAAAAACGCTGATGAAAATGAAAAGCACGAAATGTTAGAAACATTAGAGCAAGGATTAAAAAAATAAGCAACTTGAAAATCACCTTTGCATAGGCCAAGGTGATTTTTTTACGAAAAAAAATTTTCTTCTCCTAAACATTTCTACTTTACTAACGCTACCCGATGGAGTACAATGTTCAAAATACATTTAAACCGATCGATTTTCTTCACAGACACCATTAGATAAAAGGAGTGAATGTTTTATGCATCGTATTACGCTTGAACAAATTTTTAAACACCATATTACACAAAAATACGTAAATCGTTCTGGGATGGTCCACGCGATTGCTGTCGCTTACCATGCGTTTCACTTAGCTAAAAAGCATCACGCCTCAGTCGATGCTGCAACAAAAGCTGGTTTCCTTCATGATATCGGACATCATACGTGGTACACAGGCGGCGAATGGGACTATGACTTATATAAAAAGAATGATATACACGCAATTAAAGGAGCAGAAAGAGCTCATAAATTGCTTATTAGATTAGGAGAACATCCAAAACTAGCAAAAGAAATTTCTATCGCAATTCTTCTTCATACAGATTCTTTCTTAGTACAACAAGAAATTGAAAGAACATCTCTTCAAAACATTATTAAATGGGCAGACGAAGCAGATGAAGAACCGGGCGGAGCGCATCATTATAGAACAATTTCTTATGAAAAAGCATTAAAAGCTATTCAGCAGTTGGATCGTTTGGTAGAGCGTGAATTGCAAATAGAGCAATCAAAATTGAATAACAGGGCAGAACATAGTTATCAATGAGAAAGAGGCATCACTATAGGGTGATACCTCTTTTATTATTTTATGGAAAATACACCTTTATATGTAACATTTAAATGTTACATATAAAAACAAAATACTTTATAATTAAATATACAAATATAAAGAGGTGATTTTATAAATGCAACCCGCTACACAACTTTCTAATGAACAGAAATACTCTATGTCATGGGGACAATTTATTAGCTCCGTTTTATTCGCTTTTTTCGGAACCGGACTTATTACTGTGTTCCTCGCAATGCCCTTAACAATTTATACAGCAGGTCTTACAGATAAAAAACAAATTGCCCTGTATGAATCTATCGTAAATACTACAAGTATCGTATTACAACTAGCCGTGTTGTTATTCTTCATTTTTAAATTCGAACCTGCAAAGAAATTACTACTACAATCATTTAACTTTAAAGCACTTAAAGAATGGCGTACATACGTATACTTACTTCTTTTCTTCGCTATAAACATTTTCCTCAATTACATCTTGTTAAATTATGTGTTCCAAGACGCAACAAAGCAGCAATCTTCCGCACTAAACTTAGATGTCTTTAAGCAATATCAAATATTATTACTTCTCGGTTTCGCTATACTTACACCAATTTTTGAAGAGCTTATTTTCCGTGGCTTTATACTTCGCTTCTTCTCAGAGCGCTTTCCATTTTGGATTGCAGCCATCATAACGAGCTTCTTCTTCGGTATCGCTCATACATACTCACTTGGGGTAATGGTAATTACTTTCTTCATGGGATTATTAATGGCTATTTTATGTAAAAAAACAAAATCCATTATTCCAGCTATGTTATTTCATATTATGAATAATATGTTGGCATTCTTGAGTTAAAAAGAGGTATCATCACGATACCTCTCTTTACTCTTTTATAACAACTTCAAACTCTTCTTCCGTTTGCACAGAACATCAATGTAAAATCATTACTGTCTGTAAATATTAGCTTCAAAATATCATTTTGACTACAATAATGACTTTTTTGCATAAACATTCTATAATCTTTATATACAACTATAAAATAATCAAGGATAGGTGATTCACTATTATACAAGCCACGCAACTAAATTACCAACCAAAACACCCTATGTCACTCTCACAATTTCTATTTTCACTCGTTTTTGCGATTTGGGGAACAGGATTCCTAGCCGACCTCTTTATAGGTCTTCCTACCGTTATTTATACAGAAGGTTTAACCGATCCAAAACAAATTGCTTTAACAAAATCACTTACTACTTTTGGGAGGCATTTATTTGTATTGTGCATTTTATTAATTTTAATTTATGCATATAAGCCATTAAGAAATTTAATTGTCCCAACACTAAACTTTACAGCATTAAAAAAAGTAAGCACCTACATCTATATCATTCTTTTTTATGGACTACATATCGTTAATGATATATTTATAATTAATAATATTTTTCCTGATGCGGTAAAAGAGCAGTCATCCGCTTTAGACCTAGAAATGTTAAAACAATACAAACTATTATTGCTAATAGGTGGCGCTATACTTGTACCTATTTTTGAAGAACTTATAGTCCGCGGTATTATTCTTCACTTCCTACAACAGCGCTTCCCCTTTTGGATTGCAGCGTTTGGGGCTAGCTTCCTCTTCGGAATAGGTCATATATACTCAACTGGTGTGATGTTTAGTATGTTCATCATGGGTCTATTTATGGCCATTTTATGTAAAAAAACAAAATCCATTATTCCAGCTATATTACTTCATATTATGAATAATATGTTAGCCTTTTTAGGATAAAGAGAGGTATCATCACGATACCTCTCTTTACTCTTTTATAACAACTTCAAACTCTTCTTCTGTTAACACTTTTCGATCATTCGTTTTCTTTTCTCCCTCTTCACCAGAGGTTAGAACAGGCGTCAGTACAATTTTCGTTACATTATCCTCTAATTTTTCAAATCGCCAATAACTATTTTTCGATAGTGTATGTCCTGAAACCGGTTTTAGCTCTTTCCCATCTTGATCTTTTCCGATAAATGTTACATCTAACTTTGTTCCGTTCAACATCTTATAGTTCAACTTCGCAGATATAGGAGACACTTTTAAATCTTCCACTTCTATTTTTTGACCATTTTCTAATTTAAAATGTTTATGAATTGGGATTGTTTTCGTTTCAGCTTTTATTTTGTCTCCAGATGCTTTAAAAGAAAAGCCCCATTCTCCTTTTATTGATGTTTTACCTTTTAACGGCATAAGTCTTCTATATACAATTTGTATATCTAGTTCCCCATCCAATTCCATTGGATTCATTTGTGAATCTTTCAAATTTGTAGTAGTAAAAAATGTGTATGTATAATCATTTACTTTTTGTTTACCCCCACCACCACTACCATTTAACTCTTTTCCATTTATATAAACATCTGGGTGCGGTAAAAAAATCCCCCCTAGATTAACATTGTTAGACTTAAACATACTATTAACAAGAATCTGCCCTTCATCTATCATCACTTCATCTAACCGCACTTCTACACCGTTATCATAAACTGTTTGTCCTATTGTCGTTTTATATTCTTTTAAAGGTTCACCTCTACTGTTTACGTAGTCTTCCATTTTGCTTCCGATTAACGGTATATCCGCAATCATCCTTCTCATATCTACAGTCATCATCATAATAAATAATGCCGCAGCCGATGTTACAATAGCTACATTCCGTTTCGTATGGGCTTTATTCTTTTTTATTTTTTTATGAATTCGTTTTTTTATTTTCTGTTTCTCTATGTGAGTTAAATTAACTGCTTCATATTCATTCTCATCCATTTTTATATCATTTAACATTTCATATGGATCTTTCATTTCCTTCACCTCTTTTCTTATTTATTTCATCCGGTTATGTAAAAATAATGACCTTAACTTCTTCCGTCCTCGTGATAGACGATTGTATATAAAAGAAGTTTTCACTCCCATTTTCTCTGCAATATGTTCTACACTATCTTCTTCCACGTAATGCTTCATAAAGATTTCTTTATCGTTCTTCTTTAAATGATCTAATATATGTTCCATATCATTACTAATTTCATTGTTAGTCGTATCGGTATGCATCGCTATTTCACCTATTTGATCCAATCCTTTTTCATTTATTGCTTTCGCATATTTCCTCGCATAGTCGATAGATTTATATTTTGTAATAGCCGCAATCCAATTTTTCAAAGTATTTTTCTCTTCATCATACTTTTCAATATGATTCCAAATTGCCAACAACACATCATCCATACATTCCTCTTGCACATCTTGAAACGAAGCTAAATGCTTCTGAATAATACTTTTTATAAGCCCGCCGTATTGGTCGATAATAAAGTATAATGCTTTTTCATTCTTTTTCCTTAGCTGCATTGCAACGTTCTCTTCTGTAATTTTCATATGCACCCTCCTCTCTAACGTTCTCTATATCTATTAATTCGTATCGTTACTTCTCATTTCTATCAAATTATACATATTTATTAATAATATCCAAAATAAACCTCATGTAGTAAAATATAACTCATTACATAGAAGGAGATTATATATGTTTAGCTTACTTTGGGTTGTTTATATGCCACTTCTTGTTTTATGTGGATTTTTCGGTGGTATTTTTTTAATTGTTACTAGCATGAAACATCGTAAATTATTTGCTGGTTTAATGGGGCTACTTAGCTTCTCCTTTGTCACACTACCTTTGGTTTTTTGGGGCATGGGAGTGGAGAGCAATACAATCCTCCCTATTTCAACTACTTTATATTGGATACTGTTTTCTTTAACTGGATTTTCGGCAGGGTTAAGTGGATTACAAACAAAGATTAAAAGTATACGTAATATGGGATTCATTATTTTTATCGTCGGCATATTAGGGGTTTTCTTCTGGGTACTTATGTCTGTAGGAGATTCATTCTATATATAATATTTTATCGGAGGTGATACAGAAGGGTTTGGAATATTAACTTGGATGATTTTAGCTCTTACTTTAATGTTATGCCAATTCATCATTGGTATTTTTTTAATTATAGCTGTTTTCATTAGCATATCACTTATCTTTGTTCCTATCATTTATATAGGTTATGGAATGGATTTAGAGGGGATCATTCCAATTTAAGGAACTTTATATTGGGGTTTTTCTCTTTAGCTGGACTATTAGCTATTATAAGCGGAAGACAAATATCAAGTATTCGTACTATGGGAACGATTTTGTTTATAACAGGGCTGTGCTCCGTAACTGGTTATCATTTTTTATATTTAACTCTTTAACAAGACAAAAAAGCAGGGAAATTAATTCCCTGCTTTTCTATTTGGTTTATTACCTGATGGTAAGAAGAACGATAACACCCAAGCAATCCCTGCGAGTATCGTTGCAATTAAGAAGGCATCGTTAATACCGTTAATTGCAGATAGCTTTGAAATTTGTCCATATAATAGTTGCGTGCTCATCGCATCTCCTGCTTGCGCTGATCCAGCTAAGGCCGCTAAGCTTTGCCCCATGCCATGTACTTTATCAACTAAAATTGGATTTGAAGTTGTTAACATGTTGCCGTAATCTGCTACGTGAGCAGTTGTTTGTTGCGTCATAAGTGTAATTAAAATCGCTGTTCCGATTGAACCAGCTACTTGCCTTGACGTATTTTGCGTTGCTGTACCGTGAGAAATTAATTTCATCGGTAGCGCGTTCATACCAGCTGTCATAATTGGCATCATAATGAATGACATACCAATTGAACGTATAATATAATCCATCATAATAACGCTATACGGTGTATCCATCGATAACGTTGTGAATTCGTATGTCGCAAATGTTGTAATGGCTAATCCAACAATCGCTAACGGACGAATACCATACTTATCAAATAGTTTACCTGCAATAGGTCCCATGATCCCCATAATTAAAGATCCTGGTAGTAATAATAATCCTGATTCAATCGGTGTGAAACCACGAATGTTTTGCAGATATACCGGAAGCAATAACATACCTCCGAATAACGCCATCGTAACGATTGCATTAATTACTAAAGTAAAAGTAAATACTGGGTATTTAAACACTTGTAAATCAAGCATTTTATTGTCCGTTGTTAACTCTCTCCAAATAAATAACGCTAAACCAATTACACCGATAACAAGTGAAATAATAACTTCTGCGCTAGTCCAACTATTATTTCCAGCTTCACTAAATCCGTACAATAAGCTTCCTAGTCCAATACTTGAACTAACAACACCAAATATATCTAATTTCGTTTTAGACACTGGCTGAGCTAGTGTAAAGAATTTTAAAGATAAGAACGTAATAATTAAACCGATAATAAACATCGCATAGAACATTAAGTTCCAGCTGTAATTTTCAATCACCCAACCTGTTACAGTTGGCCCGATAGCTGGAGCTAAAATCATCGCTACACCTAGTAATCCCATCGCTGCTCCGCGCTTATGAGGCGGGAATAATGTCATGAAGATATTCATACCAACTGGCATTAAAATACCTGCACCAACCGCTTGAATAACGCGGCCCGTCATCATCATCGTAAAGTTTCCTGAAGTAGCACAAATGATAGATCCTACCGTGAAGAATAACATTGCCGCTACGAATAATTTGCGATACGTAAATCGTGAAACTAAAAAGGCACTAATCGGTACTAAAATACCATTTACAAGCATGAAACCTGTAATTAACCATTGTGCTGTTGAAGTTGATACGTTAAATTCATTCATTAACGGAGGCAATGCAACGTTAATGATTGTTTGGTTTAAAATAGAAACGAACATGCCGAGAATTAATACAGCTACAACTGCTTTTACGTTCACATTCTCTACAGGCATAGACATTTGCTTTTTCGGCACTTCTTTTTCTTTTTTTACTTCTTCTTGCTTGCCTGTTTCTAACTCAACTACATTAGAAATTTTCGATTCTTGCTCTCGTTCAATTTCTTTCTCTTCTGTTTCTACCTTACTTACTTCTATTTTATTTACGGCTGGGACTTGTTCTTCTCCCACGTTCGTTTTTTTCTTTCGTAAAAGACGATTTACAAGGAAGAAGACGATTATACAAAATAGTGCATATCCTGCAATTGCAATTGAGGACATCTCATCTCCCCCTTACTTATGAATACGAACTGACACATTCATTCCAGGAACAATATTTACTGATTTACTATGATCTAAAGAAATTTTAACTGGTACTACTTGTGTTACTTTCGTATAGTTCGCTGTTGAGTTGCTTGATGGTAACATAGAGAATGTGTTCGCTGTTGTTAATCCAACTTGCTCTACTTTTCCTGATAACGTTGTATCTGGGTATGCATCTACATACACATCTACGTCTTGACCTTTTTGTACATCGTCAACATCTGTTTCTTCAATGTTTGCTGTTACCCATAAATTGTTCATATCAAATGCATAAGCAATTGGGCTACCTGCTCCAACGAAAGCATTTGTCGTCGCGTTTGATTGTACAACTGTTGCATTTTGTGGAATTGTTACATCTACTGTTTGTTCTCCATTTGCTGCCGCTACAGTAACAGCACCTAATTTATCGTTCTCATTGTAGTTCTTACCTACTTCAGCTTTCCAGTCAGTTAATTTACCTGCTACTGGTGATGCAATCGGAATTACCTTTCCATCAATTTTTGCATTGTCTGTTTTTAAGTAATTTTCCGCTTGATTGTAATAGTAGTAACCGCCAATACCGCCGCCAACTAGTACAATTAATGTGATAATGTTAATAATCACCATTCTTCGAAACTGATTCATTGCATTCCTCTCCTTATATCGCATATAATTTTTTTCTAAACTATTCACGTCCTTATTGTTTATACTGTTTAATTGTTAATTATATTAACCTTTAAACAAAAAAATCACACCATTTACAGCGTAAACGAAAATATGTCTACCTGCGAGCGGTGCTGATTTCTGAAGGACTATCGTTTATAATTATAAATAATTATTTTGAAACTACAACCGACAATTTCCGTATGAAATGTCGCTTAAACAACAATATAATACCATCGTGTTGTTTAAGTATAAAAAATTAAACGAGGAGAAGTAACAATGTCTATTAAAAATACAAACGATCCACGTGTAAAGCGGACGAGACAACTCATACAGGATGCTTTTGTCGCTTTAGTAGGCGAAAAGGGCTTTGAAAATGTAACTGTTCAACATATCGCAGAACGAGCTCCTGTAAATCGTGCTACGTTTTATAGCCATTACCATGATAAATATGACTTATTAGACAAAAGCATTGAAGAAATGTTAGAGAAGCTAACAGAAGTTATTAAACCAAAAAATAGAAATAAAGAAGAGTTTCAACTTACATTTGATTCACCAAATCCAACCTTTCTAGCCTTATTCGAACATATTGCAGAAAATGCGAACTTCTATAACGTTATGCTTGGTGATAAAGCTGCTGGAAACTACTCTTATAAAATGATGAAAACAATACAAACTCATTTAACATTAAGCTTATCTATTTCACAGCCAGATGATAAAGATCTTATGGTTCCTCGTGATATTTTAATTAGTTATGTGACAGGGGCTCATATTGGGATGATCATGTCATGGCTAAAAAGAGGAATGATATATACCCCGCATTTTATGGCTATGCAACTAACTCGTTTAATTATTTTAGGAGCTCATACTGCTGCAGGATTAGAGAGACCTTTTTAAAACATAAAAAAGCGAAGGAGCCTCTCCTTCGCTTTTTCTATTAATTAAATGTAATGTTATGTACGGCTTCTTTATCAAGACGTTTAATAACTTCTACAATTAACCTCACTGCATTTTCATAGTCATCACGGTGTAACATTGCCGCATGAGAATGAATGTAGCGCGTTGCAATCGTAATTGCCATAGACGGGATACCATTTACAGCAATATGAATGGCACCTGCATCCGTTCCTCCGCCCGCTACTGAATCATATTGGTATGGAATTTCCAATTCATCAGCAACATCAACTACAAAGTCACGTAAACCTGTATGTCCAATAACAGAAGCATCATATAAAATAATCTGTGGTCCATCGCCCATTTTGCTTTGCGCTTCTTTTGCCGTTACACCTGGCGTATCTCCAGCAATACCAACATCTACCGCAAACGCGATATCTGGTTTAATATAGTTTGCAGATGTTTTCGCACCACGAAGACCGACTTCTTCTTGTACAGTACCTACGCCGTATACAACGTTTGGATGCTTCTCATCTTTTAATTGTTTTAATACGTCAATTGCAATTGCACAACCAATTCGGTTATCCCATGCTTTTGCAAGTAACATTTTTTCATTTTTCATCACTTGGAATTCAAAGTAAGGTACAACTTGATCTCCCGGTCGTACGCCCCACTCCATTGCCTCCTCTTGGCTAGAAGCACCAATATCGATGAACATGTCTTTAATTTCAACCGGCTTCTTACGCGCTTCTGGAGGTAAGATGTGCGGTGGTTTTGAACCAATTACACCTGTTACATCTCCTTTACGCGTTACAATTGTCACGCGCTGCGCAAGCATAACTTGTGACCACCAGCCACCAACTGTTTGGAAACGAAGGAAACCTTTTTCATCAATTTGCGTAATCATAAAGCCAACTTCATCTAAATGACCTGCAACCATAATTTTCGGGCCGTTTTCTTCCCCTACTTTTTTCGCAACTAAACTTCCTAAATTATCAGTAGAAAGTTCGTCCGCAAACGGCTCAATATATTTCTTCATTACTTCTCGTGGTTCACGCTCGTTACCCGCAATACCACGTGCATCTGTTAATTCTTTTAGCATTGTCAATGTCACGTCTAATTTTCCCATTGCCAACACCCTCCTTTTTCTTCAGTCACTTCATTATACAAAAGGAAATTGAAATATTCAAAAATTAAATCAGTATCCTTGTGTTTGACGCTGATGATTTACTTCGTTTTTATCTAAATACGCCTTTTCAATCTCTTCTTGTTCAAACTCAAGTGCTTGTCCAAGTCGAAGGTAGCTTGTAAATAATTCAATATAGTTCGTAATAGATGGTTGATCTGTAAAACGAATCACTTTCGCATATGTGTCTAAGAAAATTTCTACTTGTGTTTTATTCGTTTGTGCACATTTATAGAATAGGAAGTTTTTATCAATACCTAAATCAATTCCGATTGATAAAATAAAATGCAAACCATCTACGTATTCTTCTAATATTACTTCACGTTCTGATGCTGGTTTGTTGCTCCAATATTTAAAACAACGTGTTTCATTTGCAAGTTCTCCAATTTCCACAAGAAGAGCTAACATTTTTTCTTTTAATAACTTTTTCGGTTGTAAGTCATGCTCTTTCGCAATACGGTCATCTAATTCTTTTTGTAATTTAAATAGTTGTAGTAAGTCCATTCTATTGTCCTCCTCCAACATCGCATTTTACGCAACAATGTTGTTTCATCTCAAAGTTCATTATTATTTTTCGTTTCTTATTAATAAGCCAGCTATTTACCTCTTTACAAAATAGCTTGTCCTTAATTTACAAATACGTTTCAGTCATCACTATTAGATTGTTCACTCCGATTGGTGGTAGTTAATCATTATACGTGGATTGCCCACTAATAAAAATATTATTTTATCTGATGAAAGTTCCATATCATCTTTCCATTATAGCAGTGTCGTTTCAGGTAGGAAAGATACTCTTCTTTCCAAAGAGGTAGAATTAAAAAAAGCCAGGAGGATTCTCCTGGCTTCATATGTATATTCTTCTATATTGCTATGGCTTTTATATTGATTTTGTCATATCGATAACGACATATCTCTCTTTGTATACAAACAAAAAACCTTAGAAGAAAAATCTTCTAAGGTTTCAACTAATTAATTAGTTAATGTTGTTTTTTGCAACTGTTGCTAATTCAGCGAAAGCTTTTTCGTCATGAACAGCTAAGTCAGCAAGCATCTTGCGGTTAACTTCGATGCCAGCATTTTTAAGACCGTGCATTAAGCGGCTGTAAGAAAGACCATTCATACGAGCTGCTGCGTTGATACGTGTAATCCATAATTTACGGAAGTCACGTTTCTTTTGACGGCGGTCACGGAATGCATACATTAGAGATTTCATAACCTGTTGGTTAGCAACCTTGAATAATGTATTTTTTGAACCGTAGTAACCTTTTGCTAATTTAATTACTTTTTTACGACGTTGACGAGTAACTGTACCACCTTTTACTCTTGGCATAATATTACCTCCTAATTGTTCTATATATCAGCCGAACTTATTTTAAGTTGTCAAGCATTTGACGAATGCGTTTGAAGTCACCAGCGCTTACTACACCAGCTTTACGTAGTTTACGTTTAGCTTTTGTAGATTTGTTAGCGAATAAATGGCTTGTGTAAGCGTGAGAACGTTTCAGTTTACCTGATCCAGTCTTTTTGAAACGCTTTGCAGCGCCGCGATGAGTTTTTTGTTTAGGCATAGGTATTTCCTCCTCTATCTATTACTTATCGTTTTTCGGTGCTAAAACTAAGAACATACTGCGTCCTTCCATTTTAGGCTTAGATTCAACTGTACTAACTTCAGCACAAGCTTCTGAGAAGCGATCTAAAACACGTTGACCGATTTCTTTATGAGTAATGGCACGTCCTTTAAAGCGAATTGACGCTTTAACCTTGTCGCCTTTCTCTAAAAACTTGATAGCATTACGAAGTTTTGTGTTAAAGTCGTGTTCATCAATTGTTGGACTTAAACGAACTTCTTTCATGCTAATTACTTTTTGATTTTTGCGCTGCTCTTTTTCTTTTTTCTGTTGCTCAAAGCGGAATTTACCGTAGTCCATAATGCGGCATACTGGCGGTTTCGCATTTGGAGCAACTAATACTAAATCAAGATTAAGATTTGCAGCTAAGTCTAAAGCGTCATTACGAGACTTGATTCCAAGCTGATCGCCATTTGCGCCAACTAAACGTACTTCACGTGCACGAATTTGCTCGTTAATCATCATATCCTTGCTAATAGTAAGCCACCTCCAAGGTTTTCTCAGAACATAGTTTGTAGTCATAGAACCCGACAAAAAAAGTGCGGGCATACGACACCCACACTTGTAAAATCTTAAGTAAGAAATACATTTACCTGTAAACTGCGAATGCGTCCATCAGGTGAGAAGCGGGTGCTTCTACTTGTTCCACAAAACAATATTCTATTATCCTTGATGAGTTTATCATAGGACATGACGTCTGTCAAGAAGACGCGATGTGTTTTACTAACAACAAGAAATATTGTAACAAACAACTAACATACTTGCAATACTTTTTTACGATAAGTATTGTTTGGTTATTTTTTCTAATTTTTCTTTTTTATAATACATAAGAAAGCCGCGGTATACCGCGGCTTTTTCTTATCGTTTTCCTTCTACTTTAATCATATCAACAAAAGCATCTAATGCGATTGTTTCTGATTTTTGTTCACCATATTTACGTACGTTTACGCCGTTTTCAGTTACTTCATTGTCACCTACTACAAGCATGTACGGAATTTTTTGCATTTGCGCTTCACGGATTTTGTAACCAATTTTCTCTTCACGAGTGTCTAATTCAACACGGATACCAGCACGGCGTAATTCATCTTGTACTTTCTTCGCATAGTCTAAATGTACTTGCGGAGAAACTGGAATTACTTGTGCTTGAACTGGAGCTAACCAAGTTGGGAATGCACCTTTGTATTCTTCAATTAAGAAGGCTACGAAACGTTCCATAGTTGATACAACACCACGGTGAATTACAACTGGACGATGTTGTTTACCATCTTCACCAACGTAAGCTAATTCAAAGCGTTCTGGAAGTAAGAAGTCTAATTGTACAGTTGAAAGTGTTTCGTCTTTTCCAAGAGCAGTACGAACTTGAACGTCAAGTTTTGGACCGTAGAATGCCGCTTCACCTTCAGCTTCATAGTAATCAAGACCCATTTCATCCATAGCTTCTTTTAACATACCTTGTGCTTTTTCCCACATCTCGTCATCAGCATAGTACTTTTTAGTATCAGCTGGGTCACGATAAGATAGACGGAATGAATAGTTCTCTAAACCGAAATCTTTGTACACTTCTAGAGTTAAGTTTACAACACGTTTTAACTCTTCTTTAATTTGATCTGGGCGAACGAAAATGTGCGCATCGTTTAAAGTCATTCCGCGTACACGTTGTAATCCAGATAACGCACCTGACATTTCATAGCGGTGCATTGTTCCAAGTTCCGCAATACGGATTGGTAATTCACGATAGCTGTGAATATCGTTTTTATAAACCATCATGTGGTGAGGGCAGTTCATTGGACGAAGAACTAACTCTTCATTATCCATTTCCATTGATGGGAACATACCATCACGGTAGTGGTTCCAGTGACCAGAAGTTTCATAAAGCTCTCTGCTTCCTAGTACTGGAGTGTATACGTGATCATAGCCTAAGCTAGCTTCTTTATCAACGATGTAACGCTCGATAATGCGGCGGATTGTTGCACCCTTAGGTAACCAAAGTGGTAAACCTTGTCCTACTTTTTGGCTATTAGTAAATAGTTTTAATTCTTTACCTAATTTACGGTGATCGCGCTCTTTCGCTTCTTCAAGCATACGTAAGTGCTCATCTAATTCTGCTTTCTTAACGAATGCAGTACCGTAAATACGTTGTAGCATTTTATTATTGCTGTCGCCGCGCCAGTAAGCACCCGCAACGCTTAATAATTTAAATACTTTAATTTTCCCTGTAGATGGAAGGTGAACACCACGGCAAAGGTCGAAGAATTCGCCTTGCTCATAGATTGAAATAACTGCATCTTCTGGAAGATCGTTAATTAAATCTAATTTTAATTCATCGCCGATTTCTTCAAAGCGACGAAGTGCTTCTGCACGTGGCACTTCATGACGAACGATTTCTAAGTTCTCGTTCACGATTTTTTGCATTTCTTTTTCGATTTTCTTGAAGTCTTCAACTGTAATTGCTTCTTCCATATCAATATCGTAGTAGAAGCCATTTTCGATTACTGGACCAATACCAAGCTCAAGCTTAGCATCTTTATATAAACGTTTTAACGCTTGTGCTAAAAGGTGAGCTGTTGAATGGCGTAAAATGTATAAGCCATCTTCAGAATCTAATGTAATAATAGAAACTGCACCATCTTCTTCGATTGGTGTAACAAGATCGATCATCTCATCGTTTAATTTTCCAGCCACAGCTTTTTTCTTTAAGCCTGGGCTAATAGAAGCTGCGATTTCTTCAGTTGTTACGCCTTTTGGAAACTCCTTCACAGCTCCATCAGGGAAAGTAATTTTAACTACATCTGCCATCACTGGTCACTCCTCTTTTTTTCAAAATAAAAAACACTCATCCCGTAAAAAGGGACGAGTGTTGAATTCGTGGTTCCACCCTTGTTCCAATTAACCTTATTGTTAATTGCTCAAGTTCAACATAACGGTGTTGTCCGTTAGCAATTACTAGAAAAACGTTCACTGCTAAAGTTTAGAGGTGGTAAGTAATAATCCCGTACTAGGAAGCTCACACCCTAAGGCTTCCCTCTCTGAAAATCGTAGAAAACTACTCATGTCCTCATCATGACATTTCAATATATTTCATTTATGTAGGTAATTATATGCTCAAAAACTTAGAAAATCAAGGGCGTTACCTTTATTTTTTAAATTTTTCACATTGCGCTCAAACTCATGTAATCCATGTAATTGTACCCGTTCTTGAAATACATTTCGCAAAGTAATAATCATATTATGGTCTTGTTCTTTCGTATATAAATAAATTTTTTTCGGCGAAATAGAAAGAAGTGGCGCAATTACTTTCGTATCAATATATACATCCTTTTGCTTCAATAATTCCTCATCTATATATTGAACCAATTTCTCCTGTTTTAAACGTCTACCTTTATCATCATAGAAAATAAAGCTTTCATCAAAAATAAGATGCACACAAGACAAACGTGATTTCCGGCTACGCACTTGTTGCCGGAGCGTTTCAATAAACATTTGATATTCTTGTTCCAACTTATACTCATCAATCGCCACTTCAGCAAGCTTAGCTACCATTTCCCTATATGTACGAAGACGAAAACGAACATATGATGAAAACGAGAATGAAAGTGGATCACAAAGCCAGTTATTTAAAGAAGTTTTAATATATGATTCAAATGTGTGACGCGTTAATTCACGAGCAATCCCTTTTCTTCTTCCCTTTAAAATCTCATGTGCCATATGCAATATTTGATGACACTCTTCCTCTTCTTCATAAAAAAACTTCTCTTTTAAGATTGTATATATCCACTCATTTTGTTTCACATTCACAATGAAATATACCATTACTGGCAATAAAATCTTTTCAATATAATTCGATTCACATACTGGTATATGAATCACCACTTTTTGTTCCTGTAAATACACACTCGTTTCCTTATATAACAGTTCCGCTCTTTTCAGTAGTTGTCTATATACGTGCACAGCATCATTTTTTTCTTCGAAGCAAATTTCAATCACTTTTGTCCCCCCTTTTATCCCTGCTCTAAAGGACTGTATCTATACGTTACAAATCCTATAAGAGTCCGTTCCGCGTGAAGTTCACTCTTAGTAGAATTACATTTCTTATCGTTAGAAAATCCACTCGATATGGCTTGCTAATTTTATATATATTAAGGGAGGGAGAAAAAAATGATACAAGCTACAATGAATTTTCTATAAGAACTTTTCATTTTACAATTCAACTACTTCGAAAAGCGTTGAATACAAAAAAAGAGCAAGCTTTTCAGCTTACTCTTTTACTTATGGCGTCGGTTTTCTCCACCTATTTCAATTGGTTTCGCCAAATATTTAATTCGCTCCATAATACGAGCTGCTTTCATTTTTTCCGCTTCACCGCGCTGTGTATACGTTAAATGATGTTCCAACTCCTTAAAATCAAAGTTAGACGTAAAGAACGTCGGTAAGTTTTCTAGCATACGGAATTGCAAAATTGCGCCAAGTACATCATCACGTACAAAGCTTGACATCGCTTCTGCTCCAATGTCATCTAACATTAAAACTTGTACACGTTTCACCGCATCAATCTTTTCCCCAATTGAATTATCTTGAATCGAACTTTTAATTTCACGTAAAAATTCAGGGAAGTATACGAGCATCGAACTTATTTTCTTTTGAGCAAGCTCATTCGCAATCGCTCCTAACAAATACGTTTTCCCTACACCAAATTTACCGTACAAATACAAACCTTGCACTTTTTTCCCTGGTTCATACTCACCCAAGAACTCGTTCGCAGCACCAATACCTTCGTATCTATCACCATCAGATAAATCAAGAGAGGACATAGAAGCCTGTAAAATGTCAGATGGCATATATACACTTTGAACGAGTTTTTCATATTTCTTTCTCTCTTCATATGCTACTTTTCTAACGCAACGATCGTATTGAATATCGATCATCTTCCCTTGGATAACGAGCTTTGGCTCATATCCTTGCAGCATGTTTTTACACGAACCTAAATCCGGACAATCCGCGCAACCTACACTTTGTCCAATATATTCGTATAATTTCACAAGACTGCGCTCAATCATAGAAGTTGTTACTTCACCTTTATGTTCGTCTATAAATTCTTTCACACGCGGATGTGCCATTACTTCCGCCTTTAATACTTCATATCTATTTTTAAAATTTTCATTTTCCATTAACTTTGCAAATGAATTTTGAATATGCTCCATCTTCTCACCTCAAAGAGCGTTCATTCTCTTCTATTAATCACGCTTATATTTTTTTAACACTTCTTCTAGTCGTTTTCGTTCATCATCTAGCGTACTTGCATCTTTTTTCTTACTTACATCTTTCTTCACTGTTTCTTTCGATTGTTCTTTCGGCTCTTCTTTCAGCCAATCTGGTACCATTTCTTGTCGTACCATTTTCTTCGACGTACGACCTTTTTTCTTCGTCTCAGCCCACTCTTGATATTGACGATTCTCTTCTTTCGCTAATGCCATTGCTTCAGCTACTGTACCGACCTTTTTACGTGCCCAATGCCCCGCAATCTTCTCCACATACGTTTTCGCAAGTTTCATATCTGAGCGTAGCATAACGTAATAAATAAGTACATTCACAACACCTGGCGTTAATTTTTGATTGATCATTACATCTTCAACGATTTGCAAGTCAGCTTTCGTTGCCTCTGCACCGCCAGAGATTTCTTTCAATAGTTGCTTTGGTGAGATTTCCTCTAACTGTTTGATTAACATCTCTTCTTGCGTAGAAGGCTCTTTCTCTTTCATCATACGTGCAGCGTGAGGCTGTACTCTTTCACTTAATACAGGTAACGCTTGACCGTTTTCAAACTGATACCAATCACGCGCTCCTTTTCTAAGCCTTTCGATATCAATTGTCTGCATCTCTGTCACCGCACCAAGAACGATATTTTGCATTGATAACACATCTACATCATACACGTAAGCAAGTGTAATGACACATTCTCGCACTTGATCTGTAATCGCCTTTTTAGGAACAAGAGCGGACAAACCATCTACAAATAAGGAGAAATCAAAGAAATCATTCCAAACTTTCGGAGCGTCTCCCTTTTCATTACTTGGCATTGCTGTCGTTTTTGGAATACGAAGGTCTTCCTGAGCATGCTCAAGCTGTCCTGGATTAAATGAACCAAACACATCATTAAAAGAACGCGTCACATTTTCATAAGATACAAAATCAAATTCTTCTTCTAAGAAATATTGCTTTACTTGATTATATTTTGTCCGACTCAATCGATTGTATAAAAAGATACTTAACACAATATCATCAAAAAACTGCTTCGGAGATAAAGGTGGTTGCAGCTCATATATAAACATTCGAATATCTTTTTCTTTCTTAATATATACTTTCAAAAGCCCAATTGCCTCTAACTTTACTCGTTCCTCATATACTTCGGGAAGTTGCATTTGCATGGTCACCATAAGGGAATGATGCGTATTCTCTTTTCCAAACACACGGTCTTGCTCTAACTCTCCCCATAGCGTCATGTACAAGCTAAAAGCTCTACTACCTATTAACGGCTGATACAACATCGTTAACACTTTTCGGTCGTAATTATGCAATAACCCTTTCGCACTTACTTTATAACGATCAATCGGCAATAGCTCCATCCATGACTGTTTTTCCATTCTTGCTTTTCCTTTCTCTCATCCGATCTATCCTCTACTTCATTCAATCTTCATTATATAATTTCTTAGCGAAAAAGAGCTATTAGCTTTCGCTTCTAGCTCTCTTATCTCATTACTTACGGTATGTAAAGAGAATACAATACAGATTCTACTCTCTTTCTTTTTGCAGTATATCTTTTAATTCTTCAATAAATACATTTAAATCTTTAAATTGGCGATATACAGAAGCAAAACGCACGTAGGCAACATCGTCGATATCACGCAGTTCTTCCATAACAATTTCACCAATCATATCACTTTTCACTTCCGATATACCTAAATTACGAAGTTCACGTTCCACACTTTGAGTTACTTCTTCTAATTGTCTTAAAGATACTGGTCTTTTTTCACATGCTTTAATTAAACCACGTAAAATCTTTTCTTTATTAAACTCTTCTCGTGTACCTTCTTTTTTTACAACGATAAGAGGTGACTCTTCTACTCTTTCAAATGTCGTAAAGCGGCTTAAACAGCTTTCACACTCTCTCCTTCTTCGAATAGAGCGCCCCTCGTCTACCGGACGCGAATCTAACACTCTTGTACCATTATGAGAACAGGATGGACAACGCAATATATTCACTCCTTTACACTATACTCTTTATTTTTCTCTACTTACTTCATCTGACAATATATATACATTATTATATAACTCATTCTAACTCTCTTACCACTTTAAGTTGAAGCGCATTATTTTATCATCTCGTTTTCGAAAATAAGATGGTAGATGGAATGCTACCTTATTCGTAAGAGCTCCATTTATTCAACTAACGAGTACGTTATATTTTCCCTTTTTTATAAACTAAAAAAGAGGTGCATTATACACCTCTTTACATTTTAAATCAATTATGTTCTTTTTTAAAGAGCTTTTGTTTCTCTCTGCTTAATTTCGAAGCTACCAGTGCCTCGAGGAAGCTCGATGCTCTCACGCGTTTTCGCGTTTAAACCTTCTGCAATATATTCTGCAGCAACATTTGGATCAATACGATCCCCACAAGTATAAACATCAATACTTGCGTAACCGTGCTCCGGAAAGCTATGAATTGTTAAATGTGATTCCGAGATAATTACTACTCCACTTACACCTTGTGGTGCAAATTTATGGAAAGCTACCTCACGCACTTCAGCACCAGCTCTTAGTGCTGCATCCACAAATAATTGTTCAATATACGGCATGTCATTAAGCTTGTCGAAATCGCAATCCCAAAGTTCAGCGATCACGTGACGACCCATCGTATCCATAGTATCCATTCTACAGTTCCCCCTTGTAAATTTATTCTAACTGTTCGAATTGAAAACTAATTTGCAATTTGGCTTGCTCCACTACCACGGGGGAAAGTTAGTCCAGAGAGGTCCTAACCCTTTAAGTAGTGACTACGTACCTCAGCTCTTAAGTTTACGAGTGTTAGTATACTTTGTTTATTTTCATTTTGCAACAACAGTTTTTTCGATTTTCTGTCATATTTTCCTCTTTACTTTTCCCTAAAAAAAATAAATGATTCACAAATACAGTAATTCCAACGTTTCGTGGTATGTCCACTTTCAAAAATATACTTATATAATTTTTTCCTTTTCAGAAAAAATTAAAAAAAAGAGGGCAAATATTCACTTGCCCTCTCCCTTATTCACTTAAATATGTTGCACATTTTTTTGTTTCGCTAATTCGTCAACAACTAACGTTACAAGATCCACAACACGACGAGAGTAGCCCCACTCGTTATCATACCAAGCAAGTACTTTCACTTTACGATCACCCATTACCATTGTAGATAAACCATCAATAATAGCTGAATGTGTATTTGTATTAAAGTCAATAGATACTAAAGGCTCTTCGCTGAATTCTACAATACCTTTTAATGCACCGTTTGCAACAGTTTTGAATGCTTCATTAATAGCTTCAACTGTCACATCACGTTTTACATCTACTACTAAGTCAACAAGAGACACGTTTGGTGTTGGTACACGAAGTGCCATACCATGAAGTTTTCCGTTTAAGTGCGGAAGAACTTTTGCAAGCGCTTTCGCGGCACCTGTCGTTGTCGGAATGATTGATTGTCCGCAAGCACGCGCTCTTCTTAAATCTTTATGTGGGTTATCAATATTTTTTTGGTCATTTGTATAAGCGTGAACAGTTGTCATTAAACCGTTTTCAATTCCAAACTGCTCATCTAACACCTTAACAACAGGCGCTAAACAGTTTGTTGTGCAAGATGCATTTGAAATAACAGTATGTTTTGTAATATCTAATTGATCTTCGTTCACACCAACTACAATTGTTACATCTTCATTTTTACCAGGCGCTGTTAAAATAACTTTTTTCGCTCCAGCTTCAACGTGAAGAATTGCTTTTTCTTTTGAATTAAATTTACCAGTTGCTTCAATTACAACTTCAACACCTAAATCTGTCCAAGGCAATTCCTTTGGATCGCGGTTGTTTAAAAGGCGAATCATTTTCCCATCAACTAATAAATGATCTTCAAATGCTTCTACTGTTCCGTCAAACTTGCCGTGAACTGTATCATATTTAATTAAATGTGCTAACGTTTCAGATGGATAGCTTGCATTGATTGCTACAATTTCGAATGCGCTTTCTTTTATTGCCTGACGAAATACCATTCTCCCAATACGTCCAAATCCATTAATTGCCACACGAGTCATAATATGTTATCCCCCTTGAATGCGTTATACTATTTATCTCCAATCCCAATAATAGTATAACACAAAAAGGGGATATGTCACTAAGCATTTTCATTAATTTCACAATTTTTTAGTCAATAATGTTCCAATTCTTTAAAATCACCTGCAATTGTGTTTTCGTTTCCATAATTGTGTCATCATTATTTATCACTTCATCTGCATGTTTCACTTTTTCCTCTAACGGCATTTGAGATTGAATACGAGCTGTTGCTTCTTCTTCCGAAAAATTATTTCGTTTCATTAAACGTTCTAATTGCGTCTGTGGTTTAACTGCTACAACTAAAACGCGGTCAACAAGACTTATTAATTTACTTTCAAATAAGAGAGGAATATCTAACACAACCGCTTGCGCACCTTCTTTTATGTACATTTCCTTTTGCCTATTCATTTCCTCACGCACTGCAGGATGAACAATTTTATTTAACTGCAATCGTTTTTCTTCATTATAGAAAACAACACTTCCTAATTTTGGACGATCCAGCTCTCCATCTCCCTGTAATACTTCCGCTCCAAACACTTCTACTATTTTGTTATATGCTGGTTTTCCTCGCTCTACAACTTCTCTTGCAATAATATCCGCATCAATAACTGGTATACTCAGTTCACGAAACATTTGAGACACTGTACTTTTTCCACTTGCAATGCCTCCTGTTAATCCAATTACTACTGTCATCATATAATCCTCCTCATAATAAAAGGCGCGAAACTAATGTTCCACGCCCGTACTTACATTTTCCAAATTCCAATAATAATGAGTAATACCCCAGGCAGGAATGTAAATTTTTGCAACCATTTCATATTTGATAAAACCGTTCCAAGTTTCATTCCAATAAATAAAAACAAAGAACTCATCACTGCAACTAATATCGCCATCATAGCAGGTGCATACCCTAATAAAGACGCACCAATTCCAGCACCGAATGAATCTACAGAAAGAGCGATACCAAGAAGCAATGCTTCTCCTGCAGAAATGGTGCCTGATTTATCGAAATCTGCTACAGTCGGTTTCCGTAAAATTTGAATTACTAACCCAAGCGAGGCAATCTCTAATTTCCAGACCTTCTCCTCTTGCTTCGGTTCTTCTTTTTTCTCACTTCGAAAAAATTGGTATAATACCCAAATTCCTATTCCAATAAGAACAAGCCCACCGATACGCGTTGCGATAACAGGTGAAAATATTTTTGCGATCATATGTCCAATTCCCATTGAAACAAGCATAACAGCCGCTGAACACATTCCGATAATTATAATTGATCTTAGTGGAATTCTTACACTTCTTAAACCATATGTTAGCCCTACACTACAGCTATCTAAGCTTAATGTAAAAGCTAATAAAATAAGAGATAAATAAAGGTACATCGGTAAGCTCCTCCCTTATACATAGCTCTGCTGTATGTATATGACAAATGCCTATCCGATGTTATCTCTTTTCTATATTCTTGGCTGACAAATCGGGCAGTAATGTGTTCCTCTTCCGCCAACAACTATTTTTTCTAATATCGTACCGCAAGTCACACACGGTTCTCCTTTTTTTCCGTATACATTTAGAAGTTCCTGGAACGAACCAATTTGCCCTTGCGAGTTAATATACGTTCGAATTGTACTTCCGCCACGCTTCACTGCTTCGCCTAACGTTGTAACAGTTGCCTCATAAATCCGCTCAATTTCTTCCGCTGTTAAAGACGACGCTTCTCGTTCTGGATGAATTTGAGAACGGAATAAAACTTCATCTACATATATATTTCCAAGCCCCACTAAAAGACGTTGGTCTAATAATACGACTTTTATTTTGCGATTTGTTTTTTGCAATCTCTCCTGTAAATACTGTGGTGTCAATTCATCATCAAATGGCTCCGGACCCAAGTCAGCAAGAGGCATTTGGTTCAACTCTTCACCTTTTTTAAAGAGATGCATCGTCCCAAACTTTCTCACATCTTTATAATGTAATTCCGTTCCATCTGTAAATAAGAAACGGACGTGCGTATGCTTATCAATTGGCTCATCCTCTTGATGCAGTAAAAACTTACCTTCCATACGCAAATGTGAAACAATAACATAATTCGTTACATATAAAAGCAAAAACTTTCCTCTTCGCTTTATATTTTCAATCTTCTCGCCTCTAAGCATTTCTTTAAAGATTTCTGCATCATCCGGTCGTTTTACTATTTTTGGATATGTAACAATAACATCTTCAATTGTTTTTCCTGTTACAAGATTTTCAAGTGTCCGTCTGACGTTTTCAACCTCTGGTAATTCAGGCATTTCATCACTTCCTTATTTTGCGTCGTACCAAGTTGGACCGTAAGAATAATCAACTTTTAGCGGAACTGCGAGTTCAATTGCATGCTCCATTACTTCTGGTACAAGCTTCTCTAATTTTTCAATTTCTTCTTTTGGTGCCTCAAATATTAATTCATCGTGTACTTGCAATAGAAGACGAGCTTGTAATCCTTCTTCTTCTAAACGATCTGCCATAATAATCATCGCTTTTTTAATAATATCTGCTGCAGTACCTTGGATTGGCGTATTCATAGCTGTACGCTCAGCAAAGCTGCGTAAATTGAAATTACGACTCGTAATTTCCGGAATGTAACGGCGACGATTTAATAATGTAGCCACATATCCTTTTTGCTTCGCATCTTTTACGATGTCATCCATGTATTCTTGTACACCAGGGAAACTTTCTAAATACTTTTCAATAAATTCCGCTGCTGCTTTTCTTGTAATTCCTAAGTTTTGTGAAAGACCATAATCACTAATACCATACACAATTCCGAAGTTAACAGCTTTCGCTTGTCGTCTCATATTTGAAGTTACTTCATCTTTTTCAACGCCAAATACATCCATAGCTGTTTTCGTATGAATATCCATGTCATGTTGGAACGCGTCAACTAGCCCTTTATCATTTGCAATATGAGCTAATACACGAAGTTCAATTTGCGAATAATCTGCCGCGTACATAATCCATCCTTCTTCTGATGGAACGAATGCCTGACGAATCTTTCTTCCTTCTTCTAATCGAATCGGGATATTTTGCAAGTTCGGATCCGTTGAACTTAATCGGCCCGTTTGCGTTAATACTTGATTGAAACGAGTATGGATTTTAGATGTGTCTTCATGTACAACTTTTAATAAACCTTCAATATACGTTGAGTTTAGTTTCCCTAATTGACGGTAATGTAAAATGTTTGGAATAATTTCATGGTGATCCATCAGCTTATCTAGTACATCAGCTGACGTAGAATAACCTGTTTTCGTCTTTTTAATAACTGGTAAGTTTAAGTTCTCAAACAGAATAACACCAAGCTGCTTCGGTGAATTAATATTAAATTCTGTTCCCGCAAGCTTATAAATTTCTTGTTCCATTTCCTTTAATCTACCTGCAAGTTCTTCTCCCATATTCCGAAGACGCTCTGTATCAACTTTTACACCTTTTACTTCCATATCAGCTAATACACGTGCAAGTGGTAATTCTAACTCGGTAAACAGTTCATATTGCTCATTCTTTTCTAACTCTTCAACGAATGTTTGCTTTACATCGTATAATACATGCACTTTACGAGCTACATGCTCCGCTACTACGTCTAGCTCTGGAACAGCACGCTTCGCACCTTTTCCGTAAACTTCTTCATCAGATTTCACAGCATGCGTTTCTTTCATTTTCGCTACAGTACGGAAATCTTTATCCGTATCAGCCGGATCAAGTAAATAAGCAGCGATTAATAGATCAAAGTCAATCCCTTGCATATCTATATCGTTCCATTTCAGTGCAACGATCGCACGCTTCGCATCAAATGTATACTTTCTCATTTCCCCATCTGCAAGCCACTCTTTAAAAGCGTCTGACTTAAGAGCGATGTCTGTTTGAATAAAATAACAGCCATTTTCATTTTGAATACCGAAACCTTGAATATCTGCTTTATGATAGTTATCTTCTTGTACTTCAACAATAAGCGCACTATCTTGCTGAAGCATTTCTTCTGTAACTTCTTCCACAATATCAAATGTAATCTCATCTAATTCAGCCGGAGCCGTTTCTTCTGGCGTAACACCTAATTTATTTAAAAGCGATGTAAACCCTAAACTCTCAAACATCGGAATGACATCACTTGCTTCATATCCTTTATACTCCATATCATCCACATGCACAGCAATCGGCGCATCTGTAATAATAGTTGCAAGATCTTTACTCATAAGAGCTTGGTCTTTATTTGCTTCCAGTTTTTCTTTTAATTTCTTCCCGCTTACTTGATCTATATTTTCATACACTTCTTCGACCGTTCCAAACTGTGTTAACAATTTAATTGCAGTTTTTTCACCAACTCCTGGTACACCTGGAATATTATCTGATTGGTCTCCCATTAAACCTTTCATATCGATAATTTGCTTTGGTGATAAACTGTATTTCTCAAATAAAGCTTCTTTCGTATATTCATCTACTTCCGTAATCCCTTTTCGAGGAATACATACGAGCGTGTTATCAGAAACAAGTTGAAGTAAATCTTTATCTCCTGAAATAACTTTTACATTTGCTCCTTGTTCACTCGCTTCTTTCGCTAACGTTCCCATAATGTCATCCGCTTCATAATTTTCAAGCTCATAACGCGGTACATTGAATGCATCAAGCATCTCACGAATAAACGGGAATTGCTCTGATAATTCAGGTGGAGTCTTTTGACGTCCTCCTTTATACTCACTATATGTTTTATGACGGAATGTCGTTTTCCCCGCATCAAATGCTACTAACATATGCGTCGGTTTTTCTTCCTCTAATATTCTCATTAACATCATTGTAAAACCGTAAATTGCGTTCGTATGTATACCTTTGTCGTTATTTAAAAGCGGTAGTGCAAAGAAAGCACGATACGCGATATTATTACCATCTACTAATACGACCTTTTTTTCCAAATCAGAAACCTCCCCATGCAAATTTGAAATGATTTTTTTCACAGAAAAAAACCGTTCCTTTCCTCTCTCTATATTAACATGACTAATAGAGAGAAGAAAAATAACGGCTATTTTCTATCATATATAAAAACGTTTACTAATATAAAAGGGAAGTGACGAGAACAGCATAACTATTCTCGTCCAAAATTACTCCTTGGATGAAGGGGTTTTCATGTATTATATTAACAGAGCTTTATTAATATTTAATTAAGCCATTGTTAATATATTGTAAACATCCTTCATCCTATTTTTCAGTTGCTGATTTTGGTAAAACAACTGTAAATGTTGTCCCTTCCCCAACTTCACTATCCACTGTAATCGTACCGTGATGTGCCTCGACTAAATGCTTTACAATCGATAATCCGAGGCCTGTACCACCAGTATTTCGACTTCTCGCCTTATCTACTCGGTAAAAGCGTTCAAAAATACGCGGAATTTCATCTTTACTAATACCAATTCCAGTATCCGAAACTTTTATATAAGCATTATATTTATCTTCTGCTAATTCTACAGAAACAACGCCTCCAGCCGGTGTATATACGATTGCATTATTAATTAAATTAATAAAGATTTGCTTCAAACGACTTGGATCTCCAATGACAGAGACTCGTTTTAGCGTATTTACTTGTAAAGAGATTTCTTTTTCTCCCGCTTTGTTATCAAGCACCATATGAATGTCTTCAAGAAGTCCCTTCATATCAACGGTCCCCATACTCAATTTAAATCCTTGTTGCTCAATCTTTGATAAATCTAATAAATCTTCAATTAAGCCTTGCATACGTTCACTTTCTTTTAAAATAATGTGTAAGAAATGTTCGCAGAATTTCTTATTATCCATAGCACCGTCCAAGAGCGTTTCTGAAAAACCTTTAATAGACGTAATCGGTGTCTTTAGTTCATGAGAAACATTCGCTAAAAAGTCTTTTCTCATTTGTTCTAATTTTTTTAACTCAGTAATGTCATGGAATACAAGGACAATCCCTTTCCATTCATGGTTCGTCCCGATAATCGGTGCTCCATATACTTCAAAATGCTTTCGCTCAATTCCAAGCGGCAATAACATTTGTTTACGCACTTTCACTTCTGTCATAAAAATTTCTTCCACAAGTTCTATAATTTCTGGATGATGAAACGATTCATAATATAAACGATCTAAATATTCTTCATCTGTTACGTGGAAAGTTTCCTTATACGAACGATTCACAAGGTTTATATAACCGCGGCTATCAATTAAAATCATTCCACTTCCCATATTTTCAATTAACGTATGCAGACGATCTTGTTGCATTTCTTGCTCAAGTGTCATCTCTTGTAAATTACGAGCTAAAATATTAATCGCTTTACTTAACATTCCCGTTTCATCCGAATGACTTTCATAAGCGCGTGCTTTATAATTGCCCTTCGCTAATTCGATAGCAACTTTCGTAACGGATTCAATTGGCCTAATATATTGCCCTGTAATTTTCATACCTAAAAATACGACTACGAGACACGCAATAACAAATCCGATAATTAATAATCCCCACGTTTTTTGATGAACAGCTTTCAAAGGCTCAATTGTACTTTTTACCAAAATGTACCCTTGTTTCCCTGCTACATCTTGAACGAACACCGCATGATAAAATTCATTATTTTGATCTGTTTCTTTCGTAATGACTTTATTTCTTTGTTTCGTTGTTTCAGAATAAAGTTCTTTCATTATCCCTTGGCTAAACGCAGACTGTTCTCCTCCGCTATATTGAACGTTCTTTTTTTCATCCAAAAATATAATAGAAGCTGATATTTTTTCTTCTAACTTTTCAAATACGTACGGATTTTTTAAAACATCATCAAAACCTTGTTCTTCTGCTAATACAGCAACATACTCTGTCTCTTTTACCATTCTCTCTTTTGCATGATCTATATAGTAGTTTTCAAACACGGTTTCCAGTAATAAACCTAGTCCGACTAATATAAAAACAATAAGAGAAACAAATGTAAAAAGAAGCCTGGAACGAAATTTATTCATCCCCTTTTGGCTCCTCTAATTTATATCCTAAACCACGTATCGTTTTAATGTACGTCGGTTTTTTCGTATTTTTTTCAATTTTATCGCGCAAATGGCTAATATGGACGTCAACAATTCGTGTATCACCAGCAAAATCATAATTCCATACAGCACTTAATAATTGATCACGTGTCAACACACGGCTCTTATTTTTTGCAAGATAAACAAGTAGTTCAAATTCTTTTGGTGTTAATTCAAGCTTTCTTTCTTGGAAATAAGCTTCATAAAACTCTGGTAAAATTTTAAGTTCCGCAATCGTGATGCTTTCTTCATCTGACGTTTCTGTAACTTGTTCTTCTTGCTGCAATTTCGTACGGCGCAAAATCGCCTTCACACGTGCAACAACTTCCCTCGGGCTAAATGGTTTCGTCATATAATCATCTGCCCCTAGTTCAAGACCTAGCACCTTATCAAATTCATCATCTTTTGCTGTTAACATTAAAATCGGCGTCATAACGCGCTGCAATCGTAATTCTTTACACACTTCCATACCATCCATTTTTGGAAGCATTAAATCTAATATAATTAAATCTGGGCGTTCTGTTGTCGCTTTTTGAAGCGCCATTTCTCCATCCATCGCTGTTATTACTTCAAACCCAGCTTGTTGTAGATTAAATTCAATTAAAGTTAAGATAAACTCCTCATCATCAACTACTAAAATACGATTGTTCATTCTTTTCCTCCAAGTTATAGACTTGAAACCTTCTTCATCCTAGTATTTTCCCCGTTATTCTCATCATACTAGAAAACAAGGTCCCTCTCAATATAATTGTCTATACATGGATTCAGATTGTTCTATTGTTATTACTCATTTACTCCAATTAACGTGTTGTTATCCATACTTTATATACATCTATATTTTCATTCCATTCTACTTCCGTATGAATATTGAATTCGTGATTTTTTGCTAGAAAGAACGAAAGAGCATACGCTATTTTATAGTCCCGCGTTTCATATCCACCAAATACTCTTCCATACATTTCATTCGCGATCCCGTCTGCCCACACTTCAGCCTCTCTCATCGTTTCAAAGATAACGTCTTCTCTCTTCCATCTCACCTTAAAAAACCACTCCTTCAATTGACTTTAATTATCAAATTAATATATAGTAAATATTGTTAATCTAAAAATCCTAATATAAAAGATAAGGAGACTCTATTATGCGACTAGTGTTACCTATTCTGTCTTTAATAGTAATTTGCATTCTTACATTCAACGCCCCAAGCTGGGACACGATTAAAACAGGTTGTTCCGATTTCGCCGAAGGATTTACAGAAGGATTCTTCAACTAAAAATAGCGCTAGCCCCCCTTATAGAAAGGTATGCTAGCGCTATTCATATTTTTACTTTTTAAAAATTATCTAATGCTTTTTCCATAATAGAAACTGATTTAAAAGGCGGCGTTACTGTTAATGAACCTTTTACAACCGTTTCTCCTTTTTCATCATGAGCAGATACAAGCATATCAATTGTATGTTCCTCCTCAGAAACAGCCACAACTTCAAAGTGGATTTGTAACGTTTCATAATGGTGAACATGCTTCACGAACGTAAGGTCCTTTCTCGTAATATGACTACCTGGACCTGGTAAATATTTCGTAACTGCCGTTGTAATCATTCCAGTTAGCATAATGCTTGGTACAATCGGCTTTTCATACGGAGTTTGGGATGCGTAATCATGCTGAATATATAATGGATTGGCATCATTCGTTAACCCTAAGTACAATAACAAATCTTTATCCTCAATTTTTTCAGTGATAGATAATTTCTCTCCTACTGTAATTTCATCCATTTTACGACCAATTTGAACTTTTTTCTTTAACATGTTACAACCCCCTCCGATTTTTTCACCTTATTATCCTACTAAAAGCGATACCTGATCCGAAATTTACTATGATGAGGGCAATGTATAGTATAAATCTATAGTTTCATTATAGGATACACCAAATGATAGCGTTTTCATATTATTTCAAAAAAACATTTGCATATATAGTAGAAAAAGATTCGGGGCCCCGAATCTTTTTCCGCTTATATTTAATTATTAAATAAGAACCTTCATAACATTACGTACAGATTCTACAGAGCGATCTAACGCTTCTTTTTCATCTGCAAGAAGTTCTAATTCAATAATTTTTTCAATTCCGTTACCACCTAGAATTACTGGTACCCCTAAGTAAAGGTCGCTATAACCATATTCCCCTTCAAGGTACGCAATAGCCGGTAATACACGGCGTTGATCTTTTAAAATTGCTTCTGTCATTTCAACTAAAGAAGCAGCTGGTGCGTAATATGCACTACCGTTTCCTAATAAGCCTACAATCTCTCCGCCACCTTTACGGGTACGTTCTACGATTGCTTCTAAACGCTCTTTCGGAATTAACGTTTCTAACGGAATGCCACCTGCATAAGAATAACGTACAAGAGGTACCATATCGTCACCGTGGCCACCAAGAACAAATCCTGTAATGTCTTTCACAGAAAGATTTAATTCTTGTGCGATGAATGTACGGAAACGAGCTGTATCTAATACGCCCGATTGACCGATAACACGCTCTTTCGGGAACCCTGCTTCTTTAAATACAGAATATGTCATTGCATCAACTGGATTTGTTAATACAACAATAATCGCATTTGGTGAATGTTTTGCAATGTCGCGCGTAATACTTTTCATAATTTTAGAGTTTGTTGCTACTAAGTCATCACGGCTCATACCAGGCTTACGTGCAATACCTGCTGTAATCACAACAACGTCAGAATCAGCAGTATCTGCGTAATCAGATGTTCCAATAATGTTAGCATCAAAACCTTGTACTGGGCTCGCTTCTAACATATCTAACGCTTTCCCTTTTGTTGGATTTTCCAGTTGTGGAATGTCCACTAATACAACATCTGCAAGTTCTTTTTGTGCTAATAAGAATGCTGTTGTTGCTCCTGTAAATCCTGCACCGATGACTGAAACTTTCTTGCGTTTGATTGTCATAATTTACCCCCCGCTTTAATTATGCGTTTTTGATTATCGCTACATCCATGTTTTTAATAAGTTCATTAGCGAACTCAGAACATTTCACTTCTGTCGCACCTTCCATTAAGCGTGCGAAATCATAAGTTACTACTTTTGAAGCAATTGTTTTCTCAACAGAAGCAGTTACTAATTTCGCTGCTTCGTTCCATCCTAAGTGTTCTAATAATAATACACCAGAAAGAAGAACTGAAGATGGGTTTACTTTATCTAAACCTGCATATTTTGGAGCTGTACCGTGCGTAGCTTCAAAGATAGCATGTCCAGTCACATAGTTAATGTTTGCACCAGGAGCAATACCAATTCCACCTACTTGTGCAGCAAGTGCATCAGAGATGTAGTCTCCGTTTAAGTTCATTGTCGCAACAACATCGAACTCACGTGGACGAGTTAAAATTTGTTGTAAGAAGATGTCTGCAATAGAATCTTTTACGATGATTTTCCCAGCCACTTCAGCGTCTGCCATCGCTTTATTCGCTGCATCTTTACCATCTTTCTCAACGATACGATCATATTCAGCCCAAGTAAATACTTTGTCGCCGAATTCTTGTTCCGCTACTTCGTAACCCCAGTTTTTGAAAGCACCTTCTGTAAATTTCATGATGTTTCCTTTATGAACTAATGTAACAGAAGAGCGTTTTTCATTAATAGCATATTGAATTGCAGCACGAACAAGACGCTTTGTCCCTTCTTCTGAGATTGGTTTAATACCAATACCAGATGTTTCTGGGAAGCGGATTTTATTAACACCCATTGCTTCTTTTAAGAAAGTAAGAACTTTTTCTGCTTCTGGAGATCCTTGTGCATATTCAATTCCAGCATAAATGTCTTCTGTATTTTCACGGAAAATAACCATATCAGTATCTTCCGGACGTTTTACAGGTGAAGGAACACCTTCAAAATAACGAACTGGACGTAGACATACGTATAAATCTAATTCTTGACGAAGTGCTACGTTTAAAGAACGAATACCACCGCCAACTGGAGTTGTAAGTGGACCTTTAATCGCGATTAAATACTCACGAATTAAATTTAAAGTTTCTTCTGGTAACCACTCGCCTGTTTGGTTGAATGCTTTTTCCCCTGCAAGCACTTCTTTCCAAACGATTTTCTTCTCACCATCATAAGCTTTTTCAACTGCCGCTTCTAGTACTCGAGATGCAGCTGCCCAAATATCAGGACCAATTCCATCTCCTTCAATAAATGGAATAATCGGATTGTTTGGTACATTCATAACACCATTAGTTACAGTAATTTTTTCACCTGTCGTCAATGTGATAACCCCCATGTTTGAAATTTCATATGTATGAAACTGAGGGAATAACCCCTCAGTTCAAACCGTTAGTCAAATTAAAATATTCTAATCATTACATCTTTCCGAAAAAATCAGACTTTTGAAAGCGTATTTTCACTATCAAAATAGTGTTTTTCGCTTATCGTTGTGCAATTGGAACGTACACTTGATGTGTTGGTCCATTATAATCAGCACGCGGACGGATTAAACGGTTGTTTTCATATTGTTCTAGAATATGAGCTAACCAGCCTGACATACGGCTAATTGCAAAGATAGGTGTAAATAAGTCATGGTCAATTCCTAAACAATGGTATACAGAAGCTGAATAGAAATCAACATTTGGTGGAAGACCTTTTTCTTTTGTTACAATGTCTTCAATTTTGATAGACATATTATACCATTTGTCTTCTCCTAAAAGCACGCATAATCTCTTGGACATTTCACGTAAATGTTTTGCACGTGGATCACCCTGCTCATATACACGGTGGCCAAAGCCCATGATTTTCACTTTATTTTGAAGAGCATTATGAATATATGATTCTACATTTTCTTCTTCGCCAATTTCAGTTAACATCTTCATTACATTTTCATTTGCCCCGCCGTGAAGAGGACCTTTTAACGCACCGATTGCTGCTGTAATACCAGAATATACATCTGAAAGTGTAGCTACACAAACGCGCGCAGTAAATGTAGAAGCGTTTAACTCATGATCTGCGTGAAGTACAAGCGCCTTATCAAAAGCTTCAATTTCAACTTCATTCGGTTCGCGATCATTTAACATGTACAAGAAGTTTGCAGCTAATGATAAATCATTTCTAGGTTCAACAACATCTAAACCTTTACGAATTCTTGCATAAGCAGCAACTAAAGTTCCCACTTGAGCCTGTAATTTAACCGCTTTCAAATAATTGGACTTTTCATCCATAATTTCAGCGCTCTCATCGTATAATGATAGCATGGAAATTGCAGTTCGTAAAACAGACATCGGATGCGCGATTTTTAAATCTACTTGTTTCAAATATGTTAAAATCTCACCTGGCACTTTATAGTATTCCGATACAATCTCTTTAAATCCCGCTAGTTCTTGTTCGTTAGGAAGCTTGCGATGCCATAATAAGTACACTACTTCTTCAAATGTAGCATTCTCCGCTAAATCATCAATATTATACCCAACATAAGTTAATGTATCATCAATAATAGAGCTCACAGATGATGTTGTTGCTACTACCCCTTCTAAACCTCGAATAACAGTCATGACATTCTCTCCTTTTCCTGAAAATTCTCCCAACCTTGCTCCTTATATCTATTTGCTTCCCTTTTGAATTATGAACGCCCGTTCACTCTTTAGGCAAGCAAAATGCACGTTCATGCAAATTTGTTGCGATGTTCCCCTCTTATGTCCGTTGTCTACATGGAAAGCATGAGCGTGAATGTCTCCCCGAATCCTCACGCTCAAAACAACAAGTTAGTGAGGAAAATGAATTCCGAAGAGTTTTATGATAAAAACAACATAAAACAATATCATTATAAAATTGTTTTATGTTGTTTTTATTTTATCTGGTGTAAAGTCTCGGCTGTTATGTAACTTTTCAAAGTTTCTAATCCTATTATAAACAATTATCTGACTTTTGTGAACAGAAAGAATTCAAAATTTTTATATTACTATAAAATTCCTTATTTAAACATCTGTATAATACTCATCACTGCATAGGCAATTCCAGCCCCAATTAACGGGCCTACAGCAACTCCATTAAATAAAGCAACCGCTATAATTGTCCCGAAAACGAGCGCAGTTGTAATATGAGGATCCGTCGTCAATAATTGTACGCCGCCTTTCGCTAACAAAGCAACCGCTACCCCTGAAGCTAAAGCAATCCATGCATAATACGATTTCGCTGCTTCTCCAAGTTGTTTAAAACCTATTTCCCCCGTCGCGATCGGTACGAGTACCGCTATTGTAATAACCGTAACACCGAGGTTAATTCCTTTCGTTTGTAAATACGGAAAGACTTTATCTCCTAGAAACGTAAATTTCAATAAAAATAACACACCAATAGCTACAGTTAACGATTGGTTTTTCGCAATAAGTCCTATAATAAGTAGTATGAATAAAAATAACGTTGACTGACTAATCATGTTTACACTTCCTTTCTGAAAATAATGAACTCATTTCCAAACACAAATACCTTTAAACCTATCGTTATACATGCTATATCGATGCCTATTCAACATAAACCACTTCACTTTTTTATGTATTTCAAAATGACAAACTGAGACTTTCACCATCAAAATTTAAGCATGTATACATTTTTAAAAGCGTTCGTCTCTCCTTTCTTTTCTAATAAGAAACAGGTAAAATAAAAAGAAGAGAAAATGAAGTTTTTACCATATAGTAGAAGCATCAACACCAAGCTTTCCCAGTCACTCACGTACTGAAAAAGCAGGAAAAATCCATCATTCCACTATAACATAAAGTGAAACTTTAATCAGTGGGGCACACTCGTTATAAGTTGAACGAATTAGGATAATCCAAATTGGAATGGGAGGTATACATCTTTGAATCGAAACTTACTATATATGATATTGCGACTCATATTTGTCATTGTAGCGACGGTAGCCGGGTTCTATGCATTACTATATATGTCAGGACTTATCTACCCTTTTATTATCGCTTTCGCATTTGCTTATTTGATTAATCCTGTCGTCAATTTCCTGAATCAAAAACTACAATTTCCTCGCGCACTAGCAGTACTCGTTAGCTTAATTCTCGTATTCGGAGCTATCGTCGGACTCGTTACATATCTTGTAACAGAGGCAATATCTGCCACAACATACTTACTACAACTTGTTACAGTAAAGTTTCCGGATATCGTTGCATTCGCTCAGCAATTTGCACTTAATCATATTATGCCTCTCTATGATGATTTAATTTCTAAATTTAATCATCTTGGGGAACCACAGCGCTATACGATTACACAAAACATTCAAAACCTAGGAACAGAAGCTACGACGCAAATGAAAGAACTTTTAACTGCTATTATAAGCGGATTAACAAATTTCATTAGTGCATTACCAACAACTTTAACTGTGCTTGTATTCGTTTTATTAGCCACTTTCTTCATTAGTTACGATTGGCATCGTCTTGCTCAAAAAGTAAGGAAATTTTTACCCAACCGTGTTCATGGCTACGGAAAAACGATTTTTGTCGATTTAAGAAAAGCTTTATTCGGTTTCGTTAAAGCGCAACTTACACTCGTATCTATGACAACTGTTATTGTACTAATCGGACTTTTAATATTACGCGTACCATACGCCATTACTATCGCGATTATTACAGGGGTTGTAGATTTACTCCCGTATTTAGGAACAGGAGCTGTTTTCGTTCCTTGGGTTATATACGTATTTTTCACTGGCGACACTGCTTTCGCCATTGGTCTTCTCATTTTATACATCGTCGTGATTGTCCAAAGACAAATTATGGAGCCTAAAGTACTTTCTTCTAATATTGGCCTCGATCCATTAGCAACACTAATCGCTCTATTTGTCGGCTTTAAACTCTTTGGCTTTTTAGGATTAATCATCGGTCCAGTCACCTTAGTACTACTTAATACATTGCACAAAGCTCGTGTATTCCATGATTTGTGGAAATATATTAAAGGCTCACCTTCAAAATTATAGTTTCTAATTCATATACAACAAAAACTTACATGTAATCAGTGGGAAATTCCCACTGATTATTCCTTGTACTTATTTTTCATACTCATTACATCCAACAAGAGAATTGCACCCAAAAAGGATCATTCTCTTGTTTTTTTGTATAAAAAACGCATATTCCGAGGTATTTTTACATATTTATTCTATTGCTTTTATAATTATTACTTACATTTATTACTTTTTATGTAAATGAATAAATATACAAATCATTATAGAATTAGACTTAAACTAAGCATTTCACTGCTCTCTTTTAACTTTTCCGAACCAACTGATTCTTTTTATATACAAAAACAAACTTAAGTTCAGATCTTTTTTCTTAAATTACACTCATTAAGAGCTACTAACTCCTCAAATCACAGATCCAATCGAAAAATATACAGCAAATAAAGTGAAACTTTAATCAGTGGGGGTTTTCTTCATCCCCCACTGATTATTAGTTGAACCAATCGGACTTTTATGGGCAGTTGATCCCCCTCCTAACTTCTTTGCTTTCGCTGAATTTTGAGGTGGGGGTCTTACTGCCCATTAAAGCGGGATAAAACTTTAACCTTTAAGGATTTTATCCCCCACTCATTATTAATCTTCACCAACCAGACTTTTATTGACAGTCCAATCCCCCCCCTTCACACTCACCCAATTTTAACCAACAGCCCTTTAACCATCCCTTCATCCTTTTTGCAGACAAAAAAATAGTGCTTAGATCGCTATAATCTAAGCACTATTTCTGCACAATAATAGTAGAGTTCTTCCTAAACTTCCATTCCATCCACTTCATAACAAATGGCTTCAACAAAGCCCTCGTCACAGGGATAACAAAGATAAAACCCATTATATCCGTTACATATCCAGGAAGTACTAAAAGAATACCTCCTACAAAGATAAAAATACCATCCAGCACTGCTCCTCCTGGCATTTCCCCTCTATTCAACTTAGATTGAATCTCTCCAAGCACTTTAAAACCTTGCCTTTTCGCTAAATACACACCTACAACACCCGTAAGTATAATCATAGCGAACGTAGACCATAAACCTATTACATGACTCGATCCAATTAAGACCGTAATCTCAATCGCCGGTATTAAAATAAACAACAATAGTAACCACTTCATAGTTCTACACTCCTCTCATATACGATCACTTTAAACGCCCTCATAACGCCCATATACACCACATTAAAATCGAATACACTTTCTTATGAAACTTCCTCATGAACAGCTTTTAAAAGCAATTTCAGACGTCTCAAGCTAGTTATATCTCATTTTTGTGTAAAAAAAAGAGAAGGACTCCGATCCTTCTCTCCGTATTACTTATAGCACTTCCGCATGTCCATTATAAACAATTCCACGTGCTGCATCAACTGTTACTTCTTGGCCATTTTTTAAAGTTGCTGTTACGCCGTTTACACCAACGATAACAGGAATACCGATTGATACACCTACAACAGCCGCGTGGCTTGTTAAACCGCCTTCTTCTACAACTAGAGCAGCAGCTTTTTCGATTGCAGGAATCATATCTTTATCAGTGCTTGTTGTAACAAGGATATCACCTTCGTTTACGTTCGCTACAGCTTCAGCAGCTGTTTTCGCTACAACTACTTTACCTTTTGCAGCTTTACGACCGATTCCTTGTCCTTTAGCAACTTCTTCACCAACAACGTGGATTTTCATTAAGTTTGTTGTACCAGTTTCAGCAACTGGTACACCAGCAGTGATTACTACAGTATCTCCAAGTCCGATTAGACCTGCATCCATACCTGTTTGAATTGCAGTATCTAACATTTCGTCAGTAGACGCTGCACGTTTTCCAGCCATAAATGCTTGTACACCCCAAACAAGTGCAAGACGACGTCCTACTTGCTCGTCAGATGTTACAGCTACGATTGGAGATTTTGGACGATATTTAGAGATCATTTTCGCAGTATATCCACTTTCTGTTGGAGCTACGATTGCAGCTACATCAAGAGCAAGTGCTGTATGCGCAACAGATTGGCTAATTGCATCTGTAATTGTTGGAGTGAACTCTTTAATACGTTTTTTGAACATATCTTCGTATTGTAATGATTTTTCAACACGTACTGCAATGTTAGCCATCATTGTTACTGCTTCTACTGGGTATTGACCAGCAGCTGTTTCACCCGAAAGCATGATTGCATCTGTACCATCGAAGATTGCGTTAGCTACGTCACTTGCTTCCGCACGAGTTGGACGTGGGTTACGTTGCATAGAATCTAACATTTGTGTCGCAGTAATAACTGGTTTACCTAACACGTTACATTTTTTGATTAGACGTTTTTGTACTAATGGTACTTCTTCTGGTGGAATTTCTACACCCATATCACCACGAGCTACCATTAAACCGTCAGAAACTTCTAAGATTGAATCGATGTTATCGATACCCTCTTGGTTTTCAATTTTTGGTACGATTTGGATATATTGAGCGTTATGCTCTTCTAATAATTCGCGAATTTCTAATACGTCAGATGCTTTACGTACGAATGAAGCTGCGATGAAATCAACTTTTTGCTCGATACCGAAGATGATATCTTTTACGTCTTTTTCAGTGATACCAGGAAGCTTAATGCTTACGTTTGGTACGTTAACACCTTTTTTATTTTTTACAGTTCCGCTGTTAAGAACTTTTGTACGGATGTTTCCGTCAGCTTTTTCGATTACTTCTAGCTCGATAAGACCGTCATCGATTAGAATGCGAGAACCTGGGTCTACATCATCATAAAGACCAGCATAAGATACAGAGAACTTCTCTGCAGTACCTAATACTTGCTCAGTAGAAAGAACTACTTCTGCACCTGTTACAAGCTCAGCTTGTCCGTCTACGAAGTCGTGAGTACGGATTTCTGGACCTTTTGTATCAAGTAAAATACCAACTGTTTTACCAGTTTTCTTTGAAGCTTCACGAATGTTTTTAATGCGAGCGCCGTGCTCTTCATGGCTACCATGAGAGAAGTTTAAACGAGCAACGTTCATACCCGCTTCGATTAATTGCTCTAATTTTTCAATACTTTCACTAGCAGGACCTATAGTACATACAATTTTAGTTTTACGCATATTGCACCTCCGAAAATTATGAAACCGTTCCCAAATATCCGACATTAAGCCGATTAGATGGATAATTCTTTAGATAATTGATACATATCTTTATCGATTGTATGCTTTTGAGCTAACGCTTCGATAATGTCATGATCAACAAGTTTATTATCTTGAATACCTACACAACGTCCACCTTTACCAGCAATTAATAATTCAACTGCTCTTGCGCCAAGACGGCTTGCTAATACACGATCTTGTGCACTTGGTGATCCACCACGTTGTACGTGACCTAACACAGTTACACGAGTATCAAAGTTTGTTGCTTCTTCAATATGCTTACCGATGTCAATTGCACTTCCAACACCTTCAGCCACAATGATAATACTGTGTTTTTTACCACGTTCACTACCGCGCTTCAGACGAGCAATAACATCTTCCATGTCATACTCTTCTTCTGGAATTAAAATTGTTTCAGCACCATCAGCTAAACCAGCCCATAATGCGATATCTCCAGCATGACGTCCCATTACTTCGATAACATATGTACGTTCATGAGATGTAGCTGTGTCACGAATTTTATCAATTGCATCAATAACAGTATTTAAAGCTGTATCGAAACCAATTGTGAAATCTGTTCCAGGAATATCATTGTCGATTGTACCTGGTACACCAACACATGGGAATCCTTGTTCAGTTAATTTTTTAGCACCTTGGTAAGAACCATCTCCACCAATAACAACAAGTCCTTCGATACCGTGTTTCTTTAATTGCTCGATACCTTTTAGTCGTACTTCTGGATCTTTAAACTCAGGACATCTTGCTGTATATAATTTTGTACCACCACGGTGGATAATATCGCCAACAGAACCAAGTTCTAATTTTTCAATATGACCAGAAATTAAACCAGCGTATCCATGGTAAATACCATATACTTCAATATCATGGAAAATCGCTTTACGAACAACTGCACGAATGGCAGCATTCATACCAGGTGAATCTCCACCACTTGTTAATACACCAATACGTTTCATTTGTACTCACCTCATAAAGATTATTTGCCTTATAATAAAATAACACGAAAAAATATAAAAACACAATGGAGAAGATGTGTCTTTTCATAATAAAAACGTGCATTCGCGAAGAGGAACGCACGCTTTTCTTATTTTATCCCAATGGAAGCGTTTGAAAACGAAACTTGCCCAATTTTCATATATTTTTCATAACGTTTTTCGATTAATTCATCTTTCGAAATTCCGTTTAATTGTTCAAAAGTTTTTCTAATCATTAAGTCTATATTTTCTGACTGTTTCAAAACATTACGGTGTGCTCCACCTTTTGTCTCTGGAATAATTTCGTCAATTACACCTAATTCTTTCAAATCTGCTGCTGTAATTCTCATCGCCTCTGCAGCTTCCTTTGCTTTTCCTGCATCTTTCCAAAGAATTGCCGCTGCACCCTCTGGTGTAATAACAGAATAAGTGGAATTTTCTAGCATATGAATGTAATCCCCTACCCCAAGACCTAGTGCACCACCACTACCACCTTCGCCGATAACGATACAAATAACAGGTACTGTTAATCCTGCCATTTCAAATAAATTGCGAGCGATAGCTTCACTTTGACCACGTTCTTCAGCAGCTTTACCAGGATAAGCTCCTTTCGTATCAATAAAACAAATAATTGGACGATTGAACTTTTCCGCCTGCTTCATTAAACGTAGTGCTTTTCGATATCCTTCTGGATGAGGCATCCCAAAATTACGGCGAATATTTTCTTTCGTATCTTTTCCGCGTTGATGCCCAATTACAGTTACAGGCATCCCTTTATACTTCGCAATGCCGCCGACAATCGCTGCATCATCGCCAAATAGACGATCTCCATGACATTCAAAAAAATCAGTAAATAAGTGCTCAATATAATCGAGCGTTGTCGGTCGTTCTGCATGACGAGCAATTTGAACACGGTCCCATACTTTCATATTGCCGTATATATCTTCCTCTAAATTTTCTAGCTTGTCTTCCAAAATACGAATCTCCTCACTGAAATCCATCTGGCTGTTTTTCGTATAGTCTTTCAGTTCACGAATCTTATTTCTTAGCTCAACAACTGGTTTCTCAAATTCTAGCTCTGCCATACAGCCATTTCCCCTCCTTGATGAACTTCTAAAATCTTGCGAAGCGATTCTCTCATATCATCACGATGAACCACAGCATCTAATTGACCATGTTCTAGTAAGAATTCTGCCGTTTGGAAATCTTCCGGTAGTTTCTCACGCACGGTTTGTTCAATTACACGTCTACCAGCAAATCCGATCAGTGCTCCTGGTTCTGCAAGATTATAATCACCAAGTGAAGCGAAACTCGCTGAAACCCCGCCCGTCGTCGGATGAGTCATAACAGAAATAAATAATCCTCCTGCATTACTATGCTTTTTCAAAGCTACGCTTGTTTTTGCCATTTGCATTAAACTTAATATCCCTTCTTGCATACGGGCACCACCCGAAGCAGTAAAGATAATAAATGGAACTTGTAAGTCGTATGCCTTTTCAACCGCACGGGCAATTTTTTCTCCTACAACAGAGCCCATGCTCCCCATTCGAAAACGAGAATCCATTACTGCAACAACAACAAGCATGTCATCAATTGTTCCTTCACCAGTTACAACCGCTTCGTTCAATTCAGTCTTCTTACGATCGCTCTCTAGTTTCTCTTCATATCCTGGAAACTCGAGTGGATTTAATGAAACCATTTCTTTGTCATACTCACGGAATGACCCTTCGTCCAATATACTATCAAGACGTTCCCATGCATTCATAGGATGATGATATCCACAATTCACACATACTTTTAAATTTTTTAGAAGCTCTTTCGTATACATGATTTTTTTACATTTCGGACATTTTGTCATAACGCCATCTGGTACATCTTTTCGTACTTGTTCTGAAGGTATTGCAGCGTACTTTTTCTTTTTCACGAATAAATCTCTTAGCACAATTTGACCCCCTTCGTTGAGAGCTAAGGTTAGCGTAAGAAGAAAATTGGGCTAACACCAAAGTTTGATGTTAGCCTTATCTTCTCAATCTGTCTAATAACCTCACTCTTTACGTTTAACTTTAACCGCTACGCGATAGAATGTTTGTCATAACGTGTCATGGTCATTTCGACAAATTTTATACATTACGAGTGAAACTGTATATTCTCTACTAATTCATCGTAAATTTTTAGTGCATCATTTTCTTGTTTTTCTTCCAAAGTAGCGTAAAGCTTTCTATACATATCGATAGAATCTCCTGAAACTTTACAAGAAAGAGTTGATACGTAATCATTTACGATCATCCAAATGCGATATAGTAAATAATTATCGACTTGTTCAATAAGTGTTTTAAAGAACGTTTGATGAAGCGTCGGAATCGAATTTTCATTTCCTTCAAGCACTGGATGTAATTTACTTAGCACTTTAGAAAACGTTTCTTTCGGTAAATTACATACAACTCGAATCATATCTTTCTCAAGCAATCGTTTTGTTTGTAATAAATCAAGAATTGTTTTCTCATCTTGCAGCAAAAACGGAGCAATCAATTGTACAAGACCGTTATCGTAAAAGTTTCGAATAAACGTCCCTTCACCACGTCTCGTTTCAATTAATCCTACCAGTTCTAAAGCACGCAACGCTTCTCTTACAGAGGAACGCCCCACATTTAAACGTGAACTTAACTCACGCTCAGACGGCAAACGATCCCCCGCTACCAATCCATCCTCTTCCATAATGGAACGGATTTTTTTTACAATTTCGAGATATACTTTTGTATTTGATGATGTCAATGGAAATTCCTCGCTTATTCTTTACCAATCAGCGCTAATTGTTTTGTTTTCTCAGCAACTTCATTTGGATCTACTTGACGGCGAGCTACTCCTGTCTCCATTGCAGCTTTCGCAACGTAAGATGCCACTTGAGGCGCTACACGCGCGTCAAACGGTGCTGGAATGATATAGTCTGCATTTAACTCATCTTCTGCTACAAGCTCAGCAATAGCCTGTACAGCTGCCATCTTCATTTCTTCATTAATTTGTGTCGCATGTACGTCAAGTGCACCGCGGAAAATACCAGGGAACGCTAGTACATTATTTACTTGGTTTGCGAAGTCAGAACGACCTGTTCCAACAACAGCTGCGCCCGCTGCTTTTGCCAATTCTGGCATAATTTCTGGAACTGGATTCGCCATTGCAAAAATAATTGCATCGTCATTCATTGTACGAACCATCTCTTCTGTTAATGCACCTTCTGCAGATACACCAATGAATACGTCCGCACCTTGTACAACATCAGCTAAAGAACCTTCGATACGATTCTTATTTGTATATTTTGCAACTTCATCCTTCACCGGATTCATACCTGTAGGACGCCCCTCATAGATCGCGCCTTTACGGTCACACATAATAATGTCGCGTACACCATAGCGATATAAAAGTTTAATAATTGCAATACCTGCTGCACCTGCGCCATTTGCGACAACTTTAATGTCAGACATTTTCTTTCCAACTAGTTTTAGCGCGTTCACAAGACCTGCTACTGTTACGATAGCTGTTCCGTGTTGATCATCATGGAAGATAGGAATATTTGTTTCTTTTTTCAAACGTTCTTCAATAATGAAGCAGTTTGGTGCTGCGATATCTTCTAAGTTAACGCCGCCAAAAGTTGGCTCCATTAATTTTACAGTTTCAACGATTTTATCTACATCGTTTGTATTTAAGGCAATTGGGAATGCATCTACACCAGCAAAGCTCTTGAATAGTACAGCTTTACCTTCCATTACTGGAAGAGATGCTTCAGGTCCAATGTTACCAAGACCAAGTACAGCTGTTCCATCAGTCACAACTGCTACCATATTTCCCTTCATCGTATATTCATATACCTTACTTTTATCGTCATAAATTTCTTTACAAGGTTCTGCAACCCCTGGAGAATATGCAAGACTTAAATCTTTTGCATTTTCTACTTTTACTTTTGATACAGTTTCTAATTTTCCTTGATGCACTTTATGCATGTGAAGTGCTTCTTCACGAAGTGTTGACAAACTATCCACTCTCCTCAAATTATTCTAGCTGATATCAATTTCTCCAAGTGGTCTGACCACGAACACTACTACTATAATAATCGAAGTGTAGGGAAATTGTCCATTATATTTTCACAACTACATTTTCTTCCCCGACAATTTCACGAAGTGCTCCTAAACATTCTTCACTTGGATGAATCGATAAACTTCGAGATAATTGTACCATTTTATGTTCCTTTTCATAATAAATTAGTACTTTCGCAAAACCCGAATAGTCAAACAATATTTTAGTAACTTGATTTAACAGCTTTTTCTCATATTGAGACGGCAATTTCACGTAAACAGATGCGTCTTTCTTTTCTTCATACACATCCATTTCTTCTAACGGATATAGTCCATTTACAATCCATTGTAATTTATGATTTCTAAGCTCAATCATGCCGTCAACTAAAACAATTGCTCCTTCTTGTAACCTATCTGAGAAATGTATATACGTTTCAGGGAAAAGAACTGCTTCCATTTCATCATTTTGATCACAAAATGTAATAAACGCCATCTTTTGCAACTTTTTCGTACGAATCACTCTTACGCTTGTTATATACACGATAGCTCTTTGTACCTTTTTCTTATGTCGCATCGCCTGAGCGAGAGATGGAATTTCTAATTCTTTCGCTAACTTCACATACTGCGCTGTCGGATAGCTTGATAAATAAAAACCTAGTGCTTCCTTTTCTTTATTTAACTGTTCAATAAAAGAGAGCTCTTCTCCTTGTACGTATTTTGATTTTGGAACAGCATCTCCTAAATCACGTGCAAGATTTGCGTACTCTACCGCTCCTTTAAGGCTTTTCCACAAATTCGTTCTCGAAACACCAAAATCGTCAAAACATCCAGACCAGACGAACGCCTCTAAATTTCGCTCTGTTACAAACTTTGATGGCATGCGAAGACAAAATTCAAATAAATCTTCAAACATTTTTTTCTCTCGTTCTTCGAGTAACGCTGTCACTGTAGCCATTCCGATGTTTCGAATGGAAAGTAGACTGTAACGTATCGCATCACCTTCTATTTGGAAATTGTAACCACTTCTCTGAAGAGATGGCGGCAAAACATGAAAACCTTTTCGCTTCGTTTCTCGTATATACTGCACAATCTTATCTTCATTTCCAATTGCACTCGACAATAGTGCCGTCATAAATTCCAGCGTATAATTCGCTTTTAAGTAGGCAAGTTGATATCCAATCATACTGTAGGCTACCGCGTGACTTCGGTTGAAACCGTAATTTGCAAATCTTACAATTAAATCGTAAATTTTCTCCGCAGATGTCTCGTCATAACCATTTTGTAAACAACCTTGCACAAAATGCTTACGTTCCTGATCTAAAATATCACGATTTTTTTTACTCACTGCACGGCGTAATAAATCTGCTTCTCCAAGCGAGAATCCCGCTAACTTCGATGCAATTTGCATAATTTGTTCTTGGTATACAATGACACCGTACGTTCTTTCTAAAATCGGCTTTAAGTCCGGATGTAAATATTCAATTTTTCTTTTTCCATGCTTTGATTCAATAAAGGTCGGAATTTGTTCCATCGGTCCTGGTCTATATAACGAGTTAACAGCGACAATATCTTCAAATTCATTCGGCTTTAACCCGCGAAGTACATTTCGCATACCACCTGATTCAAGCTGGAATACACCTGTTGTATCCCCTCTACCTAACAATTGGAATGTCTTTTCATCTTGAAGTGGTAAATTTCTTATATCAATTTGTGTTCCCGTTTTTTTCACGATAAACTTTATAATATTTTCAAGTAACGTTAAATTACGTAATCCTAAAAAGTCCATCTTGAGCAACCCAAGTTCTTCTAATGCATCAGCTGGGTATTGCGTAACATACACATCGTTATGCCCTTCTTGAATCGCAACACTTCCGGTTAATGGCTCTTGGCTCATAATAACGCCAGCTGCATGAATAGACGTATGACGTGGTAAGCCTTCTACACGTTTTGCAATTTCAAACACACGCTCATGCAGAAGGTTTCCTTGTATAAACTCACGGAGTGATTGCGATTCCTCATATGCATCTTTTAACGTTATACCAAGCTTTGATGGGATAAGTTTCGAGAATATGTCAATATCTCGCGGCGGAAGCCCCATTACACGCGCAATATCTCTAATTGCCGCTTTTGCTGCCAGCGTCCCGAACGTTACAATTTGAGCAACACGAAGCTGACCATATTTATCTTTCACATATCGAATCATCTCATCACGTCTTATATCTGGAAAATCGATATCAATATCTGGAAGTGTCACACGTTCAGGGTTTAAAAATCGTTCAAATAATAGATCGTATTCAATTGGATCAATATCTGTAATTTCTAATACATAAGAAACGAGTGAGCCAGCCGCCGATCCACGGCCTGGTCCTGTTAAAATGTGATTTTCATGCGCATACTTCATAAAATCCCATACGATGAGGAAATAATCACTAAATCCCATGCTAGAAATCACGTTTAATTCATGGTTCAAACGCTTTATATGTACTTCTTTCGGCGTACCATAACGTTTCTGCAATCCTTCTTTACAAACGCGGCGTAAATACATATCATTCGTCTCGTTAGCTGGAACAGGAAATTTCGGTAATTGATTTACATGGAAAGGAATTTCTACTTGGCAACTTTCTGCGATTTTTATTGTATTTTGAATCGCTTCCTCAACATGCGAAAATAGTGCTTCCATTTCATCCGTTGACTTTAAATAATACTGATCCGTTTTCATTCTCGGCCTATCTGGATCAGTCATTTTCGTTCCACTTTCAACAGATAATAAGCATTCATGAACAAGTGCGTCACTTTGATTGATGTAGCGTACATCGTTCGTTGCAACGACTGGAACATTTACCTTATTAATAAATTCAGGCAGCTTTTCTTGTAAAAGCAGTTCATCTTGAATCGCATGATGCTGCAAACTCATATAAAAATTGCCGAACATACTTTGATACATGCGAGCTACTTCTTCAGCTTCACTCTCTTTGTCTTCTAATAATAATTGTTCAATTTCCCCATCTTTACCTGGTGAAATAGCAATTAATCCTTTCGCATAATGGGCAAGCCACTTTTTCGGAATACCTTCTTTTGACTTCGTCATAATGCTACTAGAAATCTTTAATAAATTTTGATAGCCTATTTCATTTTCAGCAAGTAAAACAAGCGGATAAGATTTTTCGTCTTCTTCACTAAAAATAGAAGCTGTTAAGCCGATAATAGGCTGTATACCATGTTTCTTACATGCTTTATAAAACGGAATAACGCCATACATAACATTTTCATCCGTAATAGCGAGTGATGAAAAACCAAGTTCTTTCGCCCTGACTACAAGCTCATCAATTTTACAAGCACTTTTTAATAAACTAAAAACGGTTTGACATTGTAAATGCACAAACTTCACTGTTGTACCCTCTCTTTACCAATTTGACTACTTTTATTATAGGTGATGAGGAAAGCGGAAATCAAAACATACTTCTTATACTTTGTCCATATATATGAAGAAGAAAGGGGAATGACGATGGATGTAAGAGAACACACTTTTTTCTCTCTGCTTATTATTAGTTATTTTATTGCCTTTGGGGTTATACTCGGTGGTTCATTAATTGGCGGCTTTGGTGCATTTCTTATCGGAAAACCAACTCTAACTTACATTAATCAATTCGCCCAAAATTTAAGAATTTGGGCACTCGTTGCAGCGATTGGTGGAACATTTGATACTTTTTATAGCTTTGAAAGAAGTTTCTTTGGCGGGGATATGAAAGATATCGTAAAACAAATTCTCCTTATTTTTTTCGCAACGGGTGGTATGCAAACCGGTCTTATTATTATTAAATGGCTAACGCAGGAACATGTATGAGAGTACCAAGTGCCAATACAGCAAAAAGATGGTATTTAGTTTTAGCTGGTGCTGCTGTTGGAGGCGTGTTGAGCTGGTTTATTTTTTTGTACATATACGGTGTTTTTCAAGAAGAACAAGCTAGTAAAATAGCAGAACAAAGAGAAATTATAGAAAAACAAGAAGCAAAGCTCCACGTCCTTCTCGAAGATCAAGAAAAATTGAATACTGAAAATAAACGGCTCTTAACTATTCAAGAGATTAAAATAAAACTTATAAATCGAGAAAAATACGATTTAGACAATCTTACACTCGAAAATATGACCACCTCTATCCATAATGACCTCCAACATCTTTTAACGAAAAACATTCAAAGTATAGCAAAAAATAAAGACCTACTCAAAAAGGTAATCGAAAACAAAACGTACAAACATTACGATCGGCTATACCGTTTCAAAGTCGATACGATATCTTTTGATACAGTGCTTGAAATTAGCATTACGATAGAGAAAGAAAAATAAAGAAGGAGGGCTTTAGCGCCGCTCCTTCTTTTCGTTTTCATATATAATCTCTTATCTACACAGCTCACGTAAATCAGCAAAAAGACGATCCGCTTCTTCCCAAGAAGATGCTTTTGCACCAGAAGCCATCGGATGCCCTCCGCCATTATATTGCATTGCTAATTTATTTATCACTGGTCCTTTTGAGCGAAGACGAACACGAATCACGTCATCTTCCTCTAAAAATAGAACCCACGCCTTTAATCCATCAATATTACCAAGTGCTCCAACAACGCCAGATGCCTCAGAAGGAAGTACATCAAACTTTTCTAATACTTCTTTCGTTAATTTAATGTAAGCTACTCCTTCTTCTACCATCGTAAAGTTTTGTAAAATATAGCCGTTTAAACGAGCAATCTTTTCTTTCGTCTTATACATTTCGTTGTATAAATCTGTGAATTTCACATCCATATCAACAAGCTCACTCACGTAACGAAGTGTTTTTGCTGTTGTATTCGGGAATAAGAAACGACCTGTATCCCCAACAATACCTGCTAAAATAAGACGAGCTGCTTCTTTCGTTATCTGTAATCCTTTATCTTTTCCATAACTGTAAAACTCATAAATCATTTCACTTGTAGAACTTGCTGTCGTATCTACCCACGTAATATCTCCGTACGGATCTTCATTTGGATGATGGTCAATTTTAATTAACATCTTCCCTTTTGCATAGCGTTGATCGTCAACACGTTCTTGGTTCGCAGTATCACATACGATAACAAGTGCATTTTCATATACACTATCTTCAATATCATCCATTACTCGTAAGTATGCTAGTGACGGTTCATTGTACCCAACCGTATAAATATTTTTCTCTGGAAACGATTCTTGTAGAATGGTACTAAGACCGCCCTGTGAACCTAACGCATCTGGATCTGGACGTACATGACGGTGAATAATAATTGTATCAAACTCTTTAATTGCTCCTAAAATTTGCTCATGCATATGTATAATCTCCTTTTTACTCAACTTCTTCACTTTATCTTTCATTATAACGGAAAGTATTTCATACATGCGAACAATTGCTTTATAATAAAAGTTAGAAAGTTTAGATATTTATTTTTCCCCACTATTATTTTTCATAAAACGATGGGAGTGTGCATTATGCCAGTATTAGTCTTCTGTATTATCGTCTCATTTATGTTGTATCTCTTCTACAAAACAAAATACTTTCGTACAAACCGCCCAATGGAGAAAGGTTGGCTCTCTGGAAAATCCGCAATGGCACTCGGTTCATTCGTCTTATTCTTCGGGATAAACCAATTCTTTTTAGAACTTTCAACCGCTCGTATTATCGTTGGTGTTTTATTTGTTCTATTTGGTAGTGCAAGTGTATTTAATGGATTTCGCCAATATAAACATTTCTTACCATTAGCAGTTAAAGAAGCAGAAGTCTATGAAACAACGTAAAAAAGCATCAACACTGTGATGCTTTTTTACGTCCTCTAACTTTTAAAATCATATATGCGACAAACGCAGATGGTATATTAAATGGGTTGCCTTGCACATGAAGATGTAATTGTTCTTCTCCAAAAGACATTCTTTCATATAGCTCTCGCTGAGATAATCCTGTTTTTTTCTTTATTTCATGTAAACCTTGTAAGTATAAATATTGAATCGGTATCATTATAAGAAAGTAAAATAGTGCGATACTACCAAAAAAGAGTACTGTTGATGACATAATGCATACCACCTTCCGTGAATCCATTTTCTTACAATTCAATTATAACATAGTCTAGAATCTAAATGAATTAATATTCTGTTTTTTTATCAAACAATTGTCTCTCCGCATAATTCCTCTTCCGCATACTGAATATATCGGCGAATAAAAGCGCCAGGATCTTTTCTAATAGGTTCAATATCAAGCCTTAATGGTATCTTTCCAGCCATATAAAAAATTCTTGAAGCAGTCCCAAGTCGAATGGCTGGTTCTGAAATATTTTTCCCATATCCCATCATGAAATTCCCCCATACGTCTTCTAACTGTCCCGAAGCAATTAAATGCAATCTCGGAACACCAATATCAAACTCTTTATACCCAAATCCACATTCATCAAAATCGAGTAAATACCAATCCTCTTTGTCTACAAGAACATTGCCAAAATGCATATCACCATGAACAAATTGTTTGTCTCCTAGTTGAGTTGAATTTGTGAGTTCTTGTATTCTTTCTGCAATTCTCATGCACGCATACTTATCCGCATGTGATAGAAATGAAGCATGTAGTAATCGTTGTAAAGGCTCGTGGATTATCTTTTGCTCACTATATATAGGCCTTTCATATCCTATCCAAGTTTGCGGTACTCTTTTGAGCACTTCATTTGTTTTTTCATGAAACATCCGCATTAGTAACCCAAGTTTTTCATAATCCCTATCCCTTGGTTCTAAAATTTCACTTCCGTTTATAAACCTAAAGATAACAAAATACTGGATACGCCCCACATCTTTCATAACCGATGTGATCCAGTCACCATTTTTATTTGCAACTACTTCTGGTACTGATATTTGTTTTTGCATCGCTATTAACCAATGTATTTCAGCTTCTATTTGCTCGGCTGTATAACGTCCTTCTCTATACTGCCTCACTACAAATTTATTTTTGTCCGATTCGAATATATATGTTTGATTTTCTCCCCCATGCAACAATGAAACTTCCGTAAGACGATTTAAATTATATTGCTTACATAACTGCTTTTTAATGTGAAAATCCATTCTTTTCCCCCTAGTTCATATAGTGAAGCATCGTTTCCCTATCCCATTACACGATTGTTATCTCTTAACGATTAGAAGCGTAATCGACTAACAAACAATTTTCTATCCACATTGATACATATCCTTCTATTTTTTCACTTCTCTCTCCGAACTCTTACGTAGCTTAATTATTAATTTCAAAACCAAATAAAACAAAATAAAGTTAACAAAAAAGCCTAATGGATTAAAAGAAATCTCCCATCCGCCATAATAAATGAAATTTTCTACTGGTATACCAAAGTAAAGAAAATCGCTCTTATTTTCTCCAGTTATAGGAATAAAGGAACAAATAATAGCGAAAATCAAACTTACTACATACAATTTCTTTTTCTTTGCATCCATTCTTCTATGTGTTAACACATGAAAAGTTATTGCAAATACTACCCCTAAAAAGAGAACTATTACTCCCATTCGACACCTCCACAATTATTGTTCAAGCATCTTCAAGTGATTGCATGCCCATATTTATAAATATGAAACAGAACTTGGTAGATTCAGTTGCTAACTAAATTTAAAAACTCCCTACTGTAGCGTTCTAAAAAAAAGATGGAACAAACCAAAGCGGCTTGCTCCATCTTTTTATTTATCGATCAACTGCACCATAAGTAATGCTTTCCCAACAACATTACCCTCATGATGCACTTCTACATCCACCTTACCAAATTTACGTCCAATTTCTAATACTTTCGGATGAACCGATACAACATTGTCAATTTGAACTGGTTTTACGAAATAAATTGTTAAGTTCTCAACAATTAAATCACTCTTCTTTTGCGCACGAATAACGCGATTCGTTGCTTCCGTCACAATTGTTGCGAATACACCGTACGATAACGTTCCGATTGAATTCGTCATTTGTGGCGTCACTGAAAATTGATATAAATGTTCATTTTTCGCTTCTTTCGGCGTCATGAATTGATTCGTAACAATATCATCAATTGTTTCGCCGACTTGTGGTTGACGCTGAATCATTTGCAACGCCTGAAGTACATCTTGACGGCTAATAATACCTTGCAGTTTATTTCCTCCATCAACAACAGGAAGTAACTCAATACCTTCCCACACCATCATACGTGCCGCAGCTGCGACAGACATTTTTCCATTTACCGTAATTGGATGCTTTGTCATTACTTTATCAATTGGTGTTTCTTTCGCAACACCAATCATATCCTTAGAAGTTACAATACCTAATACCTTTTTATTTTCATCAACAATCGGATATCTTCCGTGCATCGTCTCTTCGTTATACGCATGCCATTGTTGCACTGTATCATTTGGTTTTAAATATAGTGTCTCTTCAATTGGCGTTAAAATATCTTCAACGAGTACAATTTCTTTCTTAATAAGCTGATCGTAAATCGCACGGTTAATTAACGTTGCAACTGTAAATGTATCGTAACTACTTGAAATAATCGGCAGTTTTAATTCATCTGCTAATTTCTTCACATGATCTTCCGTATCAAATCCGCCCGTAATTAACACCGCAGCTCCAGCTTCTAGCGCTAATTGATGTGCATTCGTACGATTACCGATAATCAGTAAGTTTCCTGCTTCTGTATAGCGCATCATCGCTTCTAATTTCATTGCCCCGATTACGAATTTATTTAACGTTTTATGTAGTCCTTCTCTGCCCCCAAGTACTTGACCATCGACAATGTTAACGACCTCAGCGTATGTCAGCTTTTCAATATTCTCTTTCTTCTTTTGTTCAATTCGAATTGTTCCGACACGTTCAATCGTACTAACATATCCTTTATTTTCTGCATCTTTAATTGCACGGTAAGCTGTACCTTCACTTACACTCAAATCTTTTGCAATTTGCCTTACAGAAATTTTATGCCCTACTGGCAGGCTATTAATATGTTCTAAAATTTGGTTATGCTTGGTAGCCAAATGGTTTCACCATACTTTCTTTTCCCTAAATTCTTCATGTGTTGTATTTTCAGTATACTATATTTTCAAAACTGTTACACTCTCTCTTTATATATCTGTACTATTTTTTTTATAACAAAATGCGCCTTACATTACACCGCTGCTTCCATTACAACAATGTAATGGTATTGTCATCTCGTTCGATAGTTTGTCCAGCCGCTTCCATATACAATGAAGACAAGAAATGAAACAAAGGAGCGAATACATGATGAAAAAATTATTAGAAGTTGTAGGTGCTGTATTTTTAGCTTTCGTAGACGGGAAGAAAGTTGCAATGGAATTGAATGAAACACCTGAACAGCCACTTCCAAAAAGAAAAGAATCATCAAAACAAGTACAACCTTTAAAAGCTATCCTACACACGTAAAAACCCTTCACTTGTCTTTTCAAATGAAGGGTTTCTTTTCTATAGTGTAATACTTTCTCCAGCTTCTAATACTTTCCCTGTACAATTTTGTAGCTTTTCTACAAATTGATATGGATCTTGTTCAATTACTGGGAACGTATTGTAATGCATCGGCACAACAGTTTTTGCCTGAATCCATTTTGCTGCTAAAACAGCATCTTCTGGCCCCATTGTGAAATTATCACCAATTGGTAAAAATGCTACATCAATGTTATTTAATTCTCCAATTAATTTCATATCAGAGAATAGAGCAGTATCTCCTGCATGGTACACAGTTTTTTCTTCTGCTGTAAATAAAATACCCGCTGGCATACCTGTATATGTAATCGTCTTATTTTCTTCATCAATATAACTAGAACCGTGGAATGCTTGTGTAAACTTCACTTTTCCGAAGTCAAATTCATGCGAACCACCAATATGCATCGGATGTGTATTTACACCTTGCCAACTTAAAAATGTCGCTAGTTCAAATGGTGCCACAACAACTGCATTATTTTTCTTCGCAAGCTCTACTGTATCTCCAACATGATCACCATGTCCATGCGATAAAAGAATCGCATCTACTTTTACATCTTCAGCCTTTAAATCTGTTTTGGGATTTCCCGTTAAAAACGGATCAATTAAAATCACCTTTCCATTCGTTTCAATCTTTACAACTGAATGCCCATGATAAGATACTTTCATTATTACATTCCTCCCCTATTCACATTCTCACTTTTTATTCTACATGATTTTTCAATTCCCTGTCTTTTCTAACATCGATTTACTTGTCATAACGCTTTCCTACGATGTAAAGTTATATTTGTAATTAAATATCTCGGGGGTGCCAATCGATGAATGCTAGATTAGAAAATTTAATGCAATGGCTAAAAGAAAAAAACGTAGAAGCTGCGTTCTTAACTTCTACACCAAACGTCTTCTACATGACAAACTTCCACTGTGAACCACACGAAAGACTCCTTGGTATGTTTGTATTCCAAGAAAAAGAGCCTATTTTAATTTGCCCTAAAATGGAAGAAGGTCAAGCGCGTAACGCTGGCTGGGCACATGAGATTATCGGATTTACCGATACTGACAGACCATGGGATATGATTGCAAAAGCAATTAAAGACCGCGGCATCAATGCAAACGCAGTTGCAATAGAAAAAGAACATTTAAACGTAGAGCGCTACGAAGAATTAACAAAACTATTCCCAAATGCATCTTTCAAATCAGCTGAAGAAAAAGTTCGTGAACTTCGTTTAATTAAAGATGAAAAAGAACTTTCTATTTTACGCGAAGCAGCTAAAATGGCGGACTATGCTGTTGAGGTTGGTGTAAATGCAATTAAAGAAGATCGTAGCGAACTAGAAGTATTAGCAATTATTGAACACGAATTAAAAACAAAAGGTATACATAAAATGTCATTTGATACGATGGTATTAGCAGGTGCAAACTCTGCTCTTCCACACGGTATTCCAGGTGCAAACAAAATGAAACGCGGCGATTTCGTACTATTTGATTTAGGCGTAATCATTGATGGTTATTGCTCTGACATTACACGTACAGTGGCATTTGGTGACATCTCTGAAGAACAAACTCGCATTTATAACACTGTACTTGCTGGACAACTACAAGCAGTTGAAGCATGTAAACCAGGTGTTACACTTGGCGCAATCGACAACGCTGCTCGTTCTGTTATCGCAGATGCAGGTTACGGTGACTTCTTCCCGCACCGCCTTGGTCACGGACTTGGAATTAGCGTACACGAATATCCAGATGTAAAAGCTGGTAACGAGTCTCCATTAAAAGAAGGTATGGTCTTCACAATCGAGCCAGGTATTTACGTACCGAACGTAGGTGGCGTTCGTATTGAAGATGATATTTACATCACAAAAGACGGATCAGAAATTTTAACAAAATTCCCGAAAGAATTACAATTTGTGAAATAAGAAAAAAGGCAGCGTGATTGCTGCCTTTTTTCTATTTCTCTATTATTTCAAACTTCTCTACAATCATTTTTGCTGGATAGCTTTCAAGCGTTTGAGAAGACCATAATTTTATTTTATCCCCTGTTTTTAGTTTATTATATGCATCTTTAACCTTAAAACTTAGGACTATATGTGATGGATAATCTGTATTCATTTGTTGTTCTATATAATTTTGCAGCTCTACTTTCGTTTCAAACGTTTTACCACCGATAAAAAACACCGTACCATTTCTTAGTATGACATACCCTTCTTCAGGTACTTTTTTTACTGCTACTTGCTCTACTCGTTTTGTAGTACACGCTGATAATATGATTAGAAATACACTTATAAACATTAATTTTTTCATATGCCTATTCATTTTTAACTCCTTACTCTAGGCTATTTCAAATTTAACACCATCTTTTCCTCATACTTATCATCCCATTTAATCACAACCTCTATCGGTTCATCTTTAGATAAAGGCGCACAACTTACACAAGATGATTTCATTTCAATCTTTGCTCCTTTATGATTTTCTGACGTTTGTGTCATTGTGCTAAAGGCTCCATTAATAGCAATCTCTAAATTTTTAAATTCTGTATTCCCATCTCCGCCCTTATACTGAAACGTAAACACTCCATCTTCACTGTCGTCCTTAATATAGCCTTTATATTGTCCCGTCCAACTTTTGCTCTCGCTAGAAAAAGTAACATACCAAATCGAACAACTCCCTAAAAAGAAAATACTAATGAAAAAGAATAATGCTCTCTTCATCATGCCCCTCCATTCAAAAGTACTTATTTATTGTCTATTTCTTCCCCTTATTATATTATAAAAATACAGAATTTTCTAAAATAGGGGGTTTATATGTTACAACAACAGTTAGAAGAAATTCGTAATAATAATTACATACTGGATAACACAATTAACATGGATTCTTTAAGTTCCAATATGCTTAAACATATCGGTGTTACTGATAGCTATTTAAGAGACAAGCTCATTTACTCTACTTTTTATCATCTCATCAAAAAAGACTACATTTCACACAAACACTTACAGAAACTATTATTAGAAAGCATTAGTGAAAAATATTTATTGTATAAAATTCATTCGGATGACGAAGATGCGGTATTTACCCGCGCATTTACAACATTATTAATCGCGCTCATTATTGATGCTGATACAAAATATAATTTCTTATCGCAGAATGATATTTTAACTGTAAAAGATCAATTAATTCTATATATGAACAACGAGCATGATTTCCGCGGATATGTGCAAGACCACGGCTGGGCACATAGTATCGCTCATGCTTCCGATACATTTGAAGCACTTGTTCATAGTCCTAAACTAGAAACTTTACATTACGAAGAGATATTAAAAACTTTATTAAACAAAGTTTGTGTCCATTCTATTTACTACAAATATGAAGAAGACGAGCGCCTCGTTTATCCGATTGTCGCAATGCTACAAAATGGTCTAAAGGAAGAGGTGCTCCTATTAGCCCTGCATGATTTAGTAGCTCAATTACAAGTTCAAAAATCAACGCTACATATTGAATCATACGAATTTCTATACGGAAATATAAAATCTTTCTTACGTAGCTTATTTTTCAGATTACGTACAATGTCTATGTGTAAAGAAACTGAATATGAAATTGAAAAATTGCTACAAGAACTTCGAAAATATTATTAAAAAAAGAAGGCCACTTAGAAAGTGCCTTCTTCTATTTCACTAATATTTAATTGAAATTTCACGATCCAAACTGAGAAAAGGTGGACAAGAAGCGCAAACGCCATACATGCTCCGCTTAAAAAAGTTAGTATAGGATGCGAATACACGTGCCCTAATCCATAGGATATCGCCACGAAAAACATTGTTATATAAATATAAATTGCTCCATGTATTTGCCTCATATGAACCTCCTTTTCCCATATTATAACATAAGTTTTCTGATTATTCTCATTAATCTCTTGTAATTAATATTTCTCAACTGTTACACCTCTAACAGAAGCCTTAATATATGGTGCTCCTTGTAAACTTTGTAAATCCTCTGTTTTACCTGTTACAACTACACCGTATATTGGTAGGTCTTTTGGTTTTGTGTTTTTTATTTCTTTATAATATTGTTCAAAATAATCACTTGGTATACCTTCACTATTTTTTGCTAAATACTTCATTTGGTATAGAAACTCTTTTGAGTTTATTGTTAAATCGTTTTTCACATCTTCTTTTACTTTTGCATAACTCCCTTCAAATCCAAAAACATTGCTAGCCATTTCCGCATTTAATATTGCGCCATTTTTAGGATCTTTTAACCCTACATAAGAATCACTTTTCTTTTCATTATATGTATCTACCCAAAACCAAACTGGCTGTACACTTTTCGGAAGCATTTCAGTAATTTGTTCAGCTGTATACGATTTATCAAAAGATAAGGCTACTTCTGCAACTTTGTTTTGCAAATCGCCAATATTTTTCAGGTCATTCACATAATTTTTATAAGTAACGAAAGGTAAATAAAACCTCATTTCCCTTTGCATTGTTTGCACATTATAATCTGGTATCGTAACAGCCTCTTCACCTCTTTTTTCCTCATCCAAACTAACAAGCTCACCATTGTAGTGCTTCATACTATAATCCCATATACCAGATTCGTATATATCATTTACCCATTTCACTGGTTGACCAGCTATATTTTTATAAGAGTTATATATTACTGTACTTCCTGTCATACCAAGACTTAAATACATGCTTCCGCTGAAACGTATATTAGGCCCTTGAACCATATGTAGTGCATTCATTTCTCTTTCCATTTTTCTAAACGTTTGCTGTGAGAAGTAAGCTGCACCCAAAAACAAAGTTACTATAACAATAATGCACGCACAAATAGAAATAAGCCAATTTCTCCAAAACTGCTTCCTCTTCGCTCTCTTCATCAAAGTCTTCATCTGCTTATCATTCATATTCAAATCAAAGTCCTTCCGACTCATCATTTCTCCTCCTATACAATTTTTTAAATTGATTTCTTGCACGGTACAAACTTGTTTTTACTGTATCTTCTTTCATACTTAATAAAATGGCAATTTCCTTATAAGATAGTTCATATTCATATTTCAACAGTAAAATATGACGATAATCCTCCGTCATCGTCTCTAATATTTCTTGTACTTCTCCTTGCAACTCACTTGTTAAAAGCACTTCATCTAATGACTTTTGGCCAATAAGAACAACCGATTCAATCGCAATGGGATTTAGTCTTTTTTCTTTTCGATATAAATCTCGATGCTGATTGATCGCAACTCTAAAGAGCCACGGTGTTAAATACTCTAACGGTATTTCCTCCATAAGCAATAAAGCTTTATACAACGTATCTTGTACAATATCTTCTGCTTCTTTTCGGTTTGCTCCAATCTTAATTAAGTATCCAAACACTGCTTTTGACTTCTCTATTAATAACGATTCAAACGTATCATGGCTCATCTAGCTCTCCTCTCTATATACTCAACGTTTGAGAGCGTAAAATGTATACAGCTTTTCTTTAATTTTTTTCAAAATAAAAAAGCACATCTATTTTGATGCGCTTCTCTCCGACATACTATTCTATTATTTCATCGCTTCCTTCACAACATCTTGAATCATAACAACTTCTGTTTTCATATCAACAGACGGTACTGCCGCATCAATACATTCATACCAAAATGCTAAGTGCTTTTTATCAATTTCATGATGAGAACTTTCGACAAGAGCCCCGCCTTCTCCTTGCACAGAATACCAATATAAGTACTCTTCTCCATCTCTTATTTCCCGGAAAATTGTCTCAACGTACATCTTTTCGTCGTTTAGTGTCAAAAGTACTTCTTTCATATTGTCATTAAGAAGCTGCATCCATTCATCTACCCGATGACTTTTACCTTGTTTCACTTTAAATCTCGTTAACTCCACATTCATTTTTATTCCCCCGCTTTCTTACGTACAAACAATCTATATTCTATTGGATTATTAAAACTTAATTTACTAGCTAATTGTTGCGAAGGAATATTGTCTACATAACAATCCCAGCACGGTGTAATATCATTTTGCATGCAATGTTCAATGAACCGTGTTGCAACAGCTTGGGCTAATCCTTTTCCTTGATATGCTTTATGCGTCACAATATCAATTTCAGCAAATCCATTCCCACTAAATATTGAAACACATTCCGCTACAATCATTCCCTCTTGTTCTATACAAAATCCAAAACCACCGTTTAAAAACGTTTCTTTTGATCCCCAATATTCTTTGTAGTACTCCTCGGTAAATTCACTGCTTCGTTCTATATCTCTTCTATCAATACGCTTCACTTCATATATATTTTTGTTACAATCTCGTTTTTTCTCTTCAAAGGTTACGCTTTGAAATTTCATTCGCGGGATGTTACGAAGCACATTACTAAAACGCTCTTCAATCATCATTTCCCACTCGTCATTCGAAGTGAAGAGTGTAAATCTCTTCTTTGTTTTTTCAATAGCCATTTTTAAATACAAAAATAAATTTCCGTTATAATTTTGATCATCCGTATCACCAAATAAATAATAGATACCGTTAGCTGTACGAATTAATCCTGCTGTTAACTCCTCGTTGGCAAAAATCTCACCATCTATCATTTGGTCACATACCGCATAAGCAAACGTCGTCGTTTTTGTATGACTTTCTAAAATCGGAAGGATTTTTCTATACTCAGCTACAGATAATTTTTTCATAACTGCTCCACTTTAATCGTATCAATCTCTATATTTTCAAAACAAAGATTTACCGTTCTCTTTAATGCTCTCGTTCTATGAATCGTACACGCTGGAATTAAAATAGAATCATTCGGCTTTAAAACCGCCGTTTCTCCATCTTCAAAATCGATAAGTAATTCTCCCTCTAGTACAATAAATAATTCATCCGAATTAGAATGATAGTGCCAATCATATTCGCCAGTAAATACAGCGATTCGTAAGCAATGACTATTTACATTTGAAACGACGAAGTTTTTATGTTGATCTTGAATATCCCTTGTTAATTCTAATAAATTCACAGTCTCCATTTTTCGTCTCACCCTTTCATTAATCATTTTTCTGAAAAACTAGCTTAGTCTCCTCCACCATCACTTGAGCTGCTACAATCGTTGCTACTGTATTCACCGAATCCACTTGATGAGCTTGAAGCATATGAAGATTTTTTGCTCATTTTTCTTTGCTTATCTTTCTTACTTTCATGACTAGGCCATATTGTAGCAAAGAGTATAACGAATAAGGCTAGTTCTATTACGACAAGTGTAAATTCTAGAATGCTCTCAATAATATTGGGGGTTATCTCAAAACTGTAAAACACTCCAAATGAATACATACACAAAATCACATACAGAGCCATACAAATATACCGAAATGTTTTTTCTATCATAATGACTATTTTTTGTGAAAGAGGTATGTTCTGTTCCTGTTTTTTCTTTATATACTTTTGTCTTTTAGCTTGCTTTTTCTTTCTCTTTTTGCTCCCCATTGAATCTCCTCTTCCGACTTCTTTTTTCATTTAATTCCAAATTATCACAAAAAATAACATTTTAACAAGCTATATTTTACGTAAAGTTTTGTTTACTTTTTGTAAAGTTTTATTTACTTATTTCCTAAAAATGGATATAATAATTGTAACAAATTTACAAAAAGGAGAATTTGTATATTTGATTAAAAATAAGGTGAAACAATTCCGCGTCGTTAGAGACATCACCCAAGAACAATTAGCTTCCTCTGTTCAAATCACTAGACAATCCCTCATCGCTATCGAGAAGAATAAATACAACCCGAGTTTAGAATTAGCATTGAAATTATGTGAGTTTTTCAACTGTAAAGTAGAAGATTTATTTCAATTAGATAAAACTGGGGAGGAAAAAGAATGAAAAATACTTCTAATCAAAAGTTCATTTCACATCTTACCATTTTATTGTTAGGATCATCTTTTCTTTATTTCAATAGTAATGACGAAGAAAAGATTAGTTCTGTCCTTCTATTCGCTGGCGTATACATACTCTTCTCCTTGATACTATTAGTAGTGAAACGAATGTTCTTTAAGAAAAAAGAGAGCGTTTCCGAGAAATATCCATTACCTGAGATGGATGAAAGAATTGAGAAGATGAGTTTAAAACTTATAGCGCAAATTTTCGGTCTCTCTCATTTAGTCGGCTCTGCGATACTATTTATTTTATATATCACTGACAAAAACTCGATGATACGAGTTGAGTATGCCTTATATTACTTGTTCGGCATTCTTTTCTTTACAATGATGTTCGGATTGAAAATTGTAAAGAAACTAGACAATTAGCCTAAATAAAAAGCCCCTCCTTACAAAAGGAGGGGCTTACATGTATTTCTATTATGATAAAGCAGGAGCTTTCTCAAGAAGCTCTTTCGCATCAGCGTATTGTAAGCCGTGCGCTTCTGCAACTGCTTCGAATGTTACATATCCATCTAATGTGTTAATACCTTTTAATAATGCAGTATTGCCTAGGCAAGCTTCTTTGTAGCCTTTGTTAGCAATTTGTACTGCATATGGTACTGTTACGTTTGTTAAGGCAAGAGTTGATGTACGTGGAACCGCACCTGGCATATTAGCAACTGCATAATGAACAACTCCATGTTTTTCGTAAGTTGGGTTGTCATGAGTTGTAATACGGTCAGTTGTTTCGAAAATACCACCTTGGTCAATTGCGATATCTACAACGACAGAACCTGGTTCCATTGATTGAATCATTTCTTCTGTTACAAGTTTTGGCGCTTTTGCACCTGGAATTAATACCGCACCAATAACAAGGTCAGATTCTTTTACAGCTTCTGCAATGTTGTATGGATTAGACATTAACGTTTTTACTTGGTTACCGAAAATGTCATCTAATTGACGAAGACGTTCTGCACTTAAGTCGATGATTGTTACATCTGCACCTAAACCTACTGCAATCTTCGCTGCGTTTGTACCAGCTTGACCACCGCCGATAATTGTTACTTTGCCGCGTTTTACCCCTGGAACGCCTGCAAGTAAAATACCTTTACCGCCTTTGTTTTTCTCAAGGAATTGTGCACCGATTTGTGCAGACATACGACCTGCTACTTCACTCATAGGTGCAAGTAATGGTAATGAACGATTGTCTAATTGTACTGTTTCGTATGCAATTGATACCACTTTGTTATCAATTAATGCTTTCGTTAATTCTGGTTCTGGAGCTAAGTGTAAGTATGTGAATAAAATTAAACCTTCGCGGAAATAACCGTATTCACTTGCAACTGGCTCTTTTACCTTCATAACCATATCTTGATTCCATGCTTCTTCAGCAGTTTCAACAAGTTTTGCACCAGCTTGTACGTATTCTTCATCCGTAAAGCCAGACCCTAAACCTGCTCCTTTTTGAACAAAAACTTCATGACCATTTTGTACTAAATGTACTGCTCCCGCTGGCGTCATTGCCACGCGGTTTTCATTGTTTTTAATTTCTGTTGGAATACCGATACGCATTATTAGTTCCCCCTTGAGTTATGAAATGACCCCTGAATCATTTTTTAAAGCGCTTTCTACACTCTTATATTTTAACATAATATCTCAATATTTGACAAAAAATAATACAAGTTTTCCGATAGATTTAATTTTACATTAAAGGACAGTATTATCCGCACCTATCAGCATAAAGGATAAACTGTCCAATCATTCGAAACTTCACTTTATTTCACTCTATCGATGTCTATGAATAACATCTACTGCACCAGTTACTTCAATAATTGTACCGGTAATCATATCGGAATCTTCCTCACATAAAAACGAAATCGTTCTTGCGATATCTTCGCCTGTTCCAGATCTACCAATTGGTGTTTTACGTTCTTTCAACTGACGTGCTTCTTGAATTGTCGCTTCTTTCATTTCACCAATAATATCACCAGGACATACCATATTTGCAGTAATTCCATATTCTGCTTCTTCGTAAGCAACAGTTTTCGTTAATGAAACAAGTCCTACTTTCGCTGCTGCAAAAGCTGAACGATAGATCCACCCCGGCGCGCTATCTGCCCCTTGGAATCCGTAATTAATAATACGCCCAAAGTTCTGTTTTCTCATAACCGGAACGACAAGTTTCAATAAATGAAATACCGCTGTTAAATTCCCCTGAATCATTTCATTCCATTCGTCTTCTTCATAATCGACTAACTTTTTTCGTTCAAATACATATGGACCAGCATTATTAATTAAAAAGTCAATTTTGCCAAAACGGCTTATCGCTTCTTCTACTATTTTATGTAAATCTTCCTTTTTCGTGACATCCGCTTGCACGAATTGTAGACGCTCTTCCATATTTTTATATGTTTCTTTCATCGTTTCCATAGCTGCTATATCACTATGATATGTTACTGTTACTGAATAACCTTTAGCCAATAACTTTTCTGTTACTTGCTTTCCTAAACCTTTCGTACCGGCTGTAATGAGCGCGTGTCTCACAAACATGCCTGCTACTAAAAATATAGACAAATATACATTCTTAGAGTATTCCTGCTTCTCTGTGTCCTGTCTCGCCACTAACTCGCTACTACAGTTTGCTTTGACACTCCACAGGCGTAAATTCCGATGTAGCCCACCGTACATATATACAAGCTATTTACGTTAGTATTGTATATATTTTTGCTTGAAAAAGGTTGATTGACGCGTTCAAATCTCTATCCATTACATTACCACAGTCACATTCATATACTCGGTCGGATAGCTTTAAGTCTGCTTTCTTTTGACCACAACATGAGCATAACTTTGATGAGGGATAGAATGTATCTACTTGGCGTAGTTCGATTCCATATTCCTCACATTTCGTTAACAACCATGTTTTAAATGTGTAAAAGCACTGCTTCGCAATTACTTTAGATAGATGCTTATTCTTCATCATACCTTTCACATTCAAATCTTCTACTGTAATAAACGTTGGCTTGGTTTTCACCACATCATTTACAATAGACTTTACATACGCTAATCGAATATTCGCTAGCCTGGCATGTAGTTTTTGCACCCTAAGAATGTTTTTATCTATATTCGCTCTCTTATTAGCAACAGGTTGTTCACCTCTCTTTCTTATATTTTCAAATTTGCGTGATAAAGAGCGTTGTTCACGTTTTAACCGTTTTTCTATCTTTTTTACTTTTACTGTTTTATTTATATTTTTATGAGTTTTTCCATCGCTACGTACAGCGAAATCCTTCAGCCCTAAATCAATCCCTAAACCTACTTTATTCAGCATTGGTTTTACCCTTATTTCTGCTCTTTCACAAAGTACAGATACAAAATATCTTCCTGCTCTTTGATATACTGTGCCACTTTTTACAGTTGCATTTTTAGGGATATATCCATATTCTTTTAACCTTACCCAACCAATTGTGGGGATTTTTACTCTATGCCTTTCTACTGTCCAATCTGTTTTGTTGTTTTTAGGGAAGTAGCACTTCACATCTTGCTTCTTCTTTTTTTATATTGCGGAAACTTAGATAAACCTTTAAAAAATCGCTTAAAAGCTTTATCTCCATTCATAATCGCTTGTTTTACCGCTTTGCTCGACACTTCTTTAATCCACTGGTCGCACTCTTTTGTATGAATGTTATTTAGCCATTTAGAAAATTCATAGCCACTAAGAAATTTCCCCTCGGATTCATATATCTCTTTATTTTTAGATAGATATAGATTGTAAACATATCTGCACACCCCAATCGTTTGATGGATCTTGGTTATTTGTTCATTTGTCGGTTTAATCTCTATTAGATAGGCTTTTTTCATAGCTCTTCATCCCTCGATATTTTCTCAATCCATATATTCTACAACTACATATATGAATGATAGATATTAAATTTTGAACAATTTCTTCTTGTGAAGACAACTTTTCATTAGTAACAATGATAACTTTGAGTCCCCTCTTATGAAGAAATCCCTTAAACCAGTCGTAACCAAAACCAAAAAACTATCTTTGTGTACGATGACGATGTTTGAAATATTTCTCTTTATACAGTCATCAAGCCTAGATTTTACTACGCATGTCGAGGTTTACCTATGTTTTTACTTACTGTTGTTTCCTTCTTTTAAATTGCTATAGTTCATATGTAACAAGTTCTCGCACCAATTACAACTAAAATGAATTAAAATAAAGTTTTCAAAATTCTGTAACGTTTCTGGCAAGCACATTACCAAAATTTGTTTTATAATAAAGTTGTAAACGGTAATAAAAATGATTGGGAGGAATTTACTATGAATAATACATATACAAATATTTTAATCGCGGTGGACGGTTCTAAAGAAGCAGAAAAAGCCTTTAAAAAAGCAATTCAAGTCGCAAAACGCAACAATGCAACATTAACAATTGCTCATATCGTTGATGTGAAAGCATACTCAGCAGTAGAAGCTTATAGCCGCGCAATTGCTGAACGTGCAAATCTATTTGCAGAAGACTTATTAGAAGACTACAAAAAAACTGCACTTGAAGCTGGCCTTGAAAAAATTGAGACTGTATTAGAATTTGGTAATCCTAAATCTAAAATTTCAAAAGAAATTGCTCCAAATCATAAAGTAGATTTAATTATGTGTGGTGCAACTGGTTTAAATGCTGTTGAACGTTTCCTAATTGGTAGCGTCTCTGAACATATTATTCGCTATGCGAAATGCGATGTCCTTGTTGTTCGTGGTGATGAGGAGCAAGGTGATCTTTAATTTATAAATAAAACACCAAGTCCACATCGGCTTGGTGTTTTTCATTTTACATATTTCACTATAAACACAAAACAAACCACAACAACAATAACGATCGCCAACACATAAGGCGGAAGAAATTTTAAGGACCACAGTGCCATCATGATCGTAGCTACCGTTAAATAAGATTGCTTTGCATCTTCTGTCATTTTTTTACGAAGGCAGAATACATACAAATAACCAATTGGCGGCGTAATAAAGCAAAGAACGTATATGATTTTTGATTTCAAATACCATTTTTGTTTTCCAAGTTTCTTTATATCTTCTTCTATTCTCTTATGCTCTTGTTCTCTCGCTTCTTCTACAAGCGGATCTTCCTCTTCTCCTCGCTTTTCTTTCATATAAGGAAGAAAGTGCATGAAAAAATAGTATGCAAATACGAACGCTCCAAATCCAATATTTAATCTTTCTAACGGAATATGCTCACTAAAAAAAGCAGCAGCAATTGCTAAAGAAAAGCAATACGTCTTCATCCAAAATGAACGTTTTCTCTTTTTGCGTTCCATTTCTTTTTTATCTTGTACATGTTTTCTTTTCGAAAGCCATATTGAAATACAGCAATCTACTACAAATAGAATAAAGATCAATATCCCAACGTGTACTGTTTCTACACCCTCAAATGAAAAGATATTTGGGAATGCAACGTGTAATACAATTAGCGTGTACAAAATTAATCCTACAACATAAATACGTCTCATTTTCCATTCCTTTCTTATTTCCTAACTTTAGGTTAACATACATTTTTTAGAAATAGACGGGCAAAATATGTATGTTTAAAAAAGGAGGGTGCTACATGGATGATTCTGAACGCATTATTTTAGATGTGAATGGAAAAGAAATCGAAATGTTAGAGGCGATTCGTGCACATTTTAAAGAGACACATGGAATTGAACTAAGTAACGGTGCATTACTACGAGATTTAATGGATATTGAATATATTCGAATTACGGAAGATCGACATAAGTATGATTAATTGATACATTGTAAGCCTAGAACAGATTGCTCTAGGCTTACTTACATCCACACGAAAAATGTTATAATTAGGAAAAATCGTGGAGGATAAGAAAATATGAAATCTGAAAATATCTCAATACATTTTCATACATTACATGAACAAAGAAACGGGTTCCTTCCTCATCTCCATTCATTATCACAAGAACAACTATGGTATAGGAAAGAGGACAAAAAATGGTCTATTGGTGAACACTTTTATCACTTATATTTAATTGCAAAAATGCTCAAAGTAGCGATTAAATTCTCTCTCACTCTTATCCCTTATGCAAAACTAAGAAAAAATGCCCCATTTGCAACTGACATACATGACATTTATGCCGCATATAAAGAAAAGCATGGTAAAGGAATGAAAGCACCTTGGATTTTAATCCCCTCAAAAAAAGTCTATCGCTCTATGAATGTAATTGAATTAGAAGAATTACTTGCACGTGAAACAGATGAAATAAAAAAGTTAGTTCAAAATATAGAAGAAAATATTGCAGGACATATCGTATTTTTCGATCCAATTGCTCACTATCCTAATCTCATTCAATCTATTCAACTATTAGCTATACATGAAAAACATCATTTTATGATTATGAAAAATAATTATGAAATGATAGATACTCGGCTAAAAGTCTAAATACAAAAAGGTAAGGTGCTTTCTAAAAAAGCACCTTACCTTCTATGTTATGCATCATTTAATTCCAACAAACTCTCCAACTAACCCTTTCGCCTTCTCCAAAGCTTTTTCAATCTGTTCAAACCCTGTCCCGCCAGCACTATTACGGCGCTTTACAGCGGCATATGGTGAAAGAACTTCATACAAATCTTCTTCAAATAACAAGCTCATTTCTTTATACGTTTCAAGTGGTACATCTACTAAATAAATTCCTTTTTGTGTGCAGTGTAGCACTAGCTTCCCAACAATTTCATGAGCTTGACGGAACGGTAGTCCTTTACTTGCTAAGTAGTCAGCAATTTCTGTTGCGTTAGAGAAATCTTGCGTCACAGCTTGCCCCATTTTTTCTTTGTTTACAGTCATCGTCTCTAACATGCCTGCCATAATATGAAGGCACCCTTCTACTGTTTTTACTGTATCAAACATTCCTTCTTTATCTTCTTGCAAGTCTTTATTGTAAGCGAGCGGTAATCCTTTCATGACTGTAAGTAAACTAAATAAATTACCGTATACTCTGCCTGTTTTACCACGAATAAGTTCCGCCATATCTGGATTTTTCTTTTGCGGCATAATGCTACTACCCGTTGCGTATTGATCGCTCATTTCAATAAATTGAAACTCTTGGCTACTCCATAAAATAAGTTCTTCGCAAAAGCGTGATAAGTGCATCATGAGCATAGATGAGTTACTTAAGAACTCCAGTATGAAATCACGATCGCTCACTGCATCTAAACTATTTTCATAGATTCCATTAAATCCAAGAAGCTCCGCACTATATTCTCGATCAATCGGGAATGTTGTCCCAGCTAACGCTCCTGCTCCTAATGGCGAAATGTTAATGCGCTTTAATGAGTCCTCATAACGATTCACATCACGCTCTAACATCCAAAAGTAAGCGAGAATATGATGAGCAAATGAAATTGGCTGGGCACGTTGCAAGTGCGTATAACCAGGCATAATGGTTTCAATATTATTTTCTGCTTGATGAACAAGAACAGTTTGCAATTGTTTTGTAGCTTTTATAATATGTTCTACTTTTTCTTTTAAATATAAGTGCATATCTGTCGCTACTTGATCATTACGGCTTCGGCCAGTATGAAGTTTCCCTCCCACTTCACCGATTTTTTCAATTAACATCTTTTCGATATTTAAATGAATGTCTTCCGCTTCAACCGAAAAATGCAATTTATTTTGTTTCGCTTCTTCTAATAAATATTGAAGACCTACCTTTATTTTATCGGCTTCTTCTTTCGTAACGATGCCTTGCTTTGCTAGCATCGTTACGTGTGCAATACTTCCGTTTATATCTTGATTTACTAATTGTTGATCAAAAGAGATGGATGCTCCGAACTCTTCAACCCACGCTTCCGCTTCTTCTGTAAAACGTCCGCCCCAAAGTTTGCTCACGCTTCCACCTTCTTTTGATTCACTTGGCTGTATACTTTCGTCGGTAAACCGAATAATGAAATGAATCCAACTGCTGCATCATGATTGAATTCGTCCTGAGCAGTATATGTTGCTAGTTTTTCATCGTATAAAGAGTACTCAGATTTACGTCCTTCTACAATCGCATGGCCTTTAAATAATTTCACACGCACTGTACCTGTTACATTCTTTTGCGTTTCTTGTAAGAAAGCATGAAGCGCTTGTTTTAAAGGTGAGAACCATAAACCGTTATAAATAAGTTCTGTTATTTTCTGCTCAATCACCGGTTTAAAATGCGCTACTTCTTTTACGAGTGTTAAATCTTCAAGTTCCTTATGCGCCGTAATTAATGTCATCGCTGCTGGGCATTCGTATACTTCACGTGATTTAATACCAATAAGACGATTTTCTACGTGATCGATACGTCCAACGCCATGTTTTCCAGCAAGCGCATTTAACGTTTTAATAAGTTCTGAAAGTGGATATACAGTGCCATTTAAAGTAGTTGGCACACCTGCTTCAAAGCCGATTTCTACAAACTCTGGTTTATTCGGTGTATCTTCTAATGCCAATGTCATCTCATATGCATCTTCTGGCGGTGCTGCCCATGGATCTTCTAAAATTCCACATTCATTACTGCGTCCCCATAAGTTTTGATCGATTGAAAATGGACTATCTAAATTAATCGGAATTGGTACGTTGTTTTCTTTTGCATAAGCAATTTCTTCTTCACGTGACCATTTCCATTCACGTACAGGTGCAATTACTTCTAGGTAAGGATTTAACGCTTGAATAGAAACTTCAAAACGAACTTGATCATTCCCTTTCCCTGTACATCCATGTGCAACTGCAGTCGCCCCTTCTTGTTCTGCAATTTCTACTAATTTCTTCGCAATAAGCGGACGTGATAACGCTGAAACGAGAGGGTATTTCCCTTCGTATAACGTGTGCGCTTGCATCGCCATCAATGCATATTCATTTGCAAATTCTTCTTGAACATCAATCATATATGATTTAATTGCACCTACTGAAAGTGCTTTTTCTTTTACAAATGCTAAGTCTTTACCTTCCCCTAAGTCTAAACAAAGCGCGATAATATCATAATTCTTCTCTTGTAACCATTTAATTGCAACGGAAGTATCAAGACCTCCGGAATATGCTAATACAACTTTTTTCTTCTCCATTTTGCATCCCCCTAAAGAATAAATATTCATTTTCTTTTATAATAATTCACACTTTAACACCTTTTACAAAATGTATCAAGAGTCATTTTCAATTTTTTTCAAACAATTTCGTCGAACTTCTTTCTGTTTTCATGTACAATAAACGCAGGAAAACGGGGGTGAACTTATGGAAAAGTATTTCTTATACGATGATCATCTAGGAATTGAAATTCCGCATTTACAAGAAGATTGGGAAGATATCCCCGAAAAGATGCAGCATGCTATTTTATTAAAATGGGAACAAATTCGCGGAAAGATTCCTGATCGCATAAAAGAACTCGAGCACTCTATTAATACAAAACAGCATCATTTAAATAACGAGGAAGACTTCGAAATTTCTTGCAAACTGAATTCAGAAATTGCCGATCTCGCTTCCATCATTAATGACCTTTGGCTTTGGTATCGACTCACTCAAACTGTATCTGAGGGAAAGGCACACCAATGAAAAAAGCATGCCCTCAATTACTTTGGGTCATGCTTTTTTTGTCGTAACACGATTTACAATATATTTCTTGTGCTGTTTTTGCCAAACACACATCAAACGGACCAACTAATATACTTCTTTCTTTCGGCAACTTTACAAAAGCGACGAGCTCCTCTTCATATTGCATCTTTTTCTGACATGAAACGCATATTAATTCTTTTCTTTTAAACATGTCTTTTAGCATATTTCCTCCCCCTTTTTTATCTATCTATATTAATATACTCTCATAATAGTTAAGACTTGTAAAAAAATGACACATTCCAAAACGAATGATTCATATACTATGTACAAAAGGAGGTTCAAACTTATGCGTGCTTTCGTTATTATCGCTTTAACTTTTTTAAGTGTGATTAGCTGGGATGCGTTTTTTAAAGATAAAAGTGATGATAAGAATACAACTGAATAAAAACTCTTCTTTTCTTACTTATTGGACAAACTAAAAAACTGTCCAATTCTTCAAAATAACTTAGGCTTTTCTACAAAAATATTTAAACATAACAATTTTTGTAGATTTTCTCCGTTTATTGTCGGTTTCCATCCGCATACATTTTTTGAAAGTATGATATAATAATATAAATCTTGAAGGAAGGGATTTTGATATCATGATCGCTCGAAGGAGCATGTGGCATCGTATTGACGAATCATACACGTAGCGTATTTTTCAGCTCAGATACTTTAGTCTAGCGAAAAAAATACGAGAGTGGGGAAATTATGATTGCCCGAAGGATAATTTGGCAAAAAAAAGACTCTTCTTACACATAGCGTTTTGTTTAGAGCTTAATTGTTACTAGCTAAACAAAACCAAGAAGAGCAGGATTGCTAAATGAAGAATCCTACTCCACGTTTTGTTTAGTCGTTTTAAGACTTAAACTAAAACGAAGGTAGGGAGAATTGATGGACGAGAGGATTATTCGTTATTTCTTCAGCGACATATAGCGTGGTTAGTTTTTTTCGTAAACTAACTGAAGCTACATGTGAGCTCGTAGTTAGTTTACAACACAAAAAGGACTACTAACTACGGAAAGAAGGAATAACGATGAGGAACATCCAAAGTCGACAAATTATTAAAGAAATTTTTATGGTTTTAATCGGTTCATTTATTTTAGCAGCAGCGCTATATCACATTCACTTCCAAAACCACTTAACAGAAGGTGGCTTTGTAGGTATCGCACTATTCATCCAAAATTTTTATGATATTTCACCATCTATTTCAACTGTAATTATGGATATCCCAATTATTTTACTATGTGCTTCATTTTTAGGCAGAAAAATGGTTGGCTATTCATTCCTAGGTTCGATTTCATTCGGAGTATTTTATTCTCTTATGGAAAATTATTCTCCATTTACGGTCGATTTATCAAACAATTTATTTATAGCTGCAGTAGTTGGCGGTGCGTTAGCTGGTATTGGACTCGGTTTTATATTGCGATTTGGCGGTGCAACCGGCGGAGACGATATTTTAACAATTGTATTAAGTAAACGAACTCGTTTTACAATTGGGCAAATTTTCTTCGTCTTTGACGCGATTGTTCTTGCGCTTTCATTATATTATTTAAATTGGACAGAAATTGCTTTTACTATTCTTTCAATTGCTGTACAGGCAAAAACATTGGATTTAATTTATTATCCAAAAACAGAAAAAGCAGAAGAAAAGCAACCCGTATCTATTCCAATGTCCAAAAAGCATGCAACAAATTAAAAAGCGAAAGGCTTCGGCCTCTCGCTTTTTTTACGCTCTTTTTTCCTTCTCAACTATGTGGCGCACTTGATAAAATCTATTTGCAAATTCAGTAACGTTTCTTGTTAAACGATAATTTACTGTAGACCCGATTGCCATTCCAATTACCGGAATACCTTGGAACAATTTACGACGAAGAGCATAAATCGAAAATGTTTTTAAAATTTGTTTTAACACAACTTCAGTAGAAGCTGGTTGCAACACCGCTTCGTCTCCTTCATAGAAGAACGAATCTTCTTGCTCTAGCTCTTGCAGTAAATTGTACCATGCGTATTGCTGAAGTCTTCCTGGTAGTAAGGACGCATGAAATACCTTTAACGCAAGCATCATTTCATAAGGCTTGTTCACATCATGCCCAAATGATGTTGCAATAAGTTGGACAGCCTTCACATTTAACGCAATCATAACCGGGAAATCAGCTGTTAATAATAATAAACCTCCAGCACCCGTCGCTCCGCCTTGTACGAATGAATATAAACGATGTCGAGCTGTTTGCTGTTCTGCTATGTATGTTAATTGATCAATAGATAATTCTTTTAAGTCCTCTAGTTGCTCAATCGATTCATCAAATAATCTCGACGTTCCTAAAATACGATTACGCGCATCTAACTGTGATTGTGAACTTTGAATCAATGCATGCAAATGAAAGAGCCATCCATCTGCTTTCGTAAAGAAATCTTTTCGTTTTTTCTCAGGTAATTTCGCAATTGTAGTATGCACCCATTTATCAAACATTTTTTGAAAATCAGTCGCTTCTTGTTCAACTAATTGCGATTCCCATTCTTTTATATTATCTAAAATGGCTTGTTCTCGCTTCGATCGCATCGTAACAACCACCTCGTTCGATTTTTTTCTATTGTAACATATTTCTGCTTATTCTTTGCAAATATGCTTGTCTATCTTTATTCACACACCATTTTTTCATGACATAAAATATTAACAAAAAGGATGAGATGAACCACATGAATCTATCCAATATAAAAAAAGAATATAATGCAGTATTCAGCTTAGGACAAAACTGCTGGCCTGCTTGGGCTTTATATCAATTCGAATTATCACCATTTTTTGGTGTTATCGATTTTATGCTAAGCCCTTCATTAGAAAAAGTGAATGTATTATTACAAAATCGATTTGAAAGTTTTTTAAAGTTCGAAAACTTATCCTTCATCTCATTTTGGGATGATGGTGCAAAATTAAGACTCCGTGATAATCTATATGAAATCGACTCTTGCCACGACTTTAAAACAGATGTAAACACACCAGCTTCTTGGCCTTCTTATTCAGAAATCAAGCTAAATTATGAGCATCGAATTACTCGTTTTCTAACTACAATTGAAATAGAAAAATCCATATTGTTTATTCGAACTGGAGGAACATACGAAGAAGCACGTTCCTTGGAACACATTTTATCTCAAATAGTCAAACATAATTTTTCTGTCCTATTACTCATTCCTGAAGATGTACCAACCATCACCCAAGAAGATTGGGGATTACAAAATATTTGCGTTATAAAATGCCCTATTATGGATGTATACCAGTACAATGAAGGATTTTGGAATGACTTATTTGATGGAATCACAATTAGACCACATTCTTAAATACACGACACCTTTTATTACAAAACACATTATAATCTTCCTTATACAAAACAAATAAGGAGTGATTGTATATGTATCCACGTGCAAAAGCATTCGGTCTTGCCACACATCACGGTCGCCTTCTCGTACAAGAATATCATACAGTCGATGAAACATATTACCGACCTCTTGGCGGTTCAATTGAACTTGGTGAAAAATCAGCACATACCGTTATTCGTGAATTTAGAGAAGAGCTTCATACAGAAGTGGAAATCACCAGTTATTTAGGCTGCTTAGAAAACATCTTTCATCTTAATGGAGAAATTGGTCATGAAATCATTCAGCTATATTCTTTACGTTTATTAGACACGTCACTATATGAAATGGAAACACTGAATATACAAGATGAACAGACAGTATCGTATGCGAAATGGATTCCCATTACAGCATTCATTCAAGAGAAACAAGTACTATATCCAGATGGAATTTTAAACTATATCCAAAAGAAAAAAGACGAAATCCTATAGGATCTCGTCTTTCTTTTCATATAGTATATTAACCAATATCTCCAAGACGTAGTACGTCACGAGCGATCATAACTTCTTCGTCAGTTGGAATTACGATAATTTTTACTGGAGAGTGTGGGAAGCTGATAAATGCTTCTTCACCAAATACGTTATTACGTTTTACGTCGAAGTATACGCCCATGTACTCAAGGCCTTCTAATACGCGCTCACGAATAATTGCACTGTTTTCCCCTACACCAGCTGTGAAGATGATTGCATCTACACCTTTCATACGAGCAGTGTAAGAACCGATGTATTTGTGGATACGGCTTACGAATACATCAAGTGCTACTTTCGCACGGTGATCGCCTTCTTCTTCTTTCGCAATAATGTCACGTAGGTCACTAGAGTAACCAGTAAGACCTAACATACCACTCTTCTTGTTTAATACGTTAACTACTTCTTCTACTGTTTGGCCTGTTTTTTCCATGATGTATGGAATTAACGCAGGGTCAAGGTTACCAGAACGTGTACCCATTGTTACACCAGCAAGTGGAGTGAAGCCCATAGAAGTATCGATAGATTTACCGCCTTCTACTGCTGCAATACTTGCACCGTTACCTAAGTGACAAGAAAGTAAGCTTAAGCTTTCAAGTGGACGACCTAATAATTCAGCCGCACGCTCAGTTACGTATTTATGAGAAGTTCCGTGGAAACCGTATTTACGGATACCGAACTTTTCGTAGTACTCATATGGTAAGCTGTATAGGAATGCAGATTCCGGCATTGTTTGGTGGAATGCTGTATCGAATACTGCTACTGCTGGTACGTTTGGTAATACTTCTTGGAATGCTTTAATACCAACAACGTTTGCTGGGTTATGAAGTGGTGCTAAATCGCTTAATTCTTCGATATCAGCTAATACTTCATCAGTAATTAAAACAGAGTCAGCAAATTTTTCGCCGCCGTGAACAACACGGTGACCGATACCGCCGATCTCATCTAGAGACTTAACGATTCCGTTTTCAGTTAATTTTTTAAGAAGCATATTAACTGCTACTGCGTGATCTGGAATGTTTGTAATTTCTTTTTGCTTTTCGCCATCTACAGTAATAGTGAAGATACTATCTTCTAAACCGATACGTTCTACTAAACCTTTTGTTAATACTGTTTCACTTGGCATTTCAAATAATTGGAATTTTAAGGAAGAGCTTCCTGCGTTAATCGCGATGATTTTTGACATCTAGTCTTTCGCCCCTTTTTCTCTTGGTAGTTGTGTGGATATGTCCACAAACCGCTCGATTTTATCTGATCAAATTTACCACATATGAAAACGTTTCATCATTAGTAAATTTTATACTCACGATTTTAATTTAAACATCGTCCGACATATATTTCAAGTGAAAAAATTGTAACACCAAGAAAAAATATATATTACAGATTTCAAAAAAATTCAGTTTAATCTAGTATATATTTAAAAATATGACATATCATATAAAACTGTATTACATGAATTACTAACCCTGTTACATATACCTAGCCTTATTTATGCGTTGCAAACCAAGTATTTAATTGATCCATAATGTTCTCCATCGCCTTCATGTTGGAGAATTTAGGTAACTCCACTAATAACGCCTGTTTTGGCATCGTTACACTAGGACCTTTCTTTTGGAGAACAAATATACTTTTTGCATTTTTCTCGTTTTTAAACATGGAAACAGGTAGCTGTAATAACCCCTGAATAAAGCACGTTTCTTTAATAAATGCATGTAATTTTGGTGCTTGATCACTTTCAAAAATGAAGTTCGGTACTAAGAAGAATAAGTACCCGCCTTCTTTCGTATGTTTCACACTTTGTTCAATAAATAGGTGATGGGCATACGACATTCCTTCATCTGCTTTTAACTTATATTCGCTTGCACCAATTTCATTTGGATAGTAACCAATCGGTAAATCTGAAACGACTGCATCAACCGGATCGATATAAAGTGGTGCTAGTCCATCTTGATGGAAGAATTCGATTGCATGCTTTTGTAAATTCGCATTTACTAAAGCAAGCTTAATTAGCACTTCATCCACTTCTACACCAAATCCACTCATTGTTAGTCCTTCTTTGGCGCTATTAAACACTGTAGTCATTAAGTTACCTGTTCCAATTGCAGGATCTAACACAGTAATTTCGTTTTGACCTTGCATAAATTTGTGGAATAAGTAGCTCATAAACATGCCAACTGCATCAGGCGTCATTTCGTGATTCGCTTGTACGCCTTCTTTCATTCCTTTTAAGATGGCTAACTGAAATGCTTTACGAATTTCTTCACCTTTATATGTTTCTTCATTAAACGTACTATATTCACGATTCAGCCTTTCAATTGCTGATTCAGATAATTCCTCTTGCAAAATCGCTCCTTCAAACAAGTTATCACCTGTTTCTACAAGCGCCTCTAAATATGTTACATCTAATTCTTTACGTAAAACTACCGCAGAAGAATCAAAAATAGAAAATAATGTTTCTACTGTCTGACTCACGTACATTCCTCCTTCTCTCTTTTACACATAACTTATATCATACCACAAAGTGTTTTTTTCCAAAAAGAAAAAGCGACCTCCTGCAAAGAGCTCCCCTTCAAGTTATATATGATATAACGTTTTTTCTCATATATCGGTACCTTTACGAAGCAATATATGAGAAAAAACGACCTCTTTATAAGAGGTCATTTCCTTCGCATTACTTTGCCGATTTAGCTGCTTCTAATGCTGCTTCATAGTTTGGATGGCTTGTACCTTCGCTTACGTATTCTACGTAAACTACTTTGTCATTGCTATCTACTACGAATACCGCACGAGCAAGTAAACGAAGCTCTTTCATTACTAAGCCGTAAGCTTCACCGAATGAAAGGTCACGGTGGTCAGAAAGTGTTACAACATTTTCTAAACCGTTTGCTGCACACCAGCGTTTTTGAGCGAATGGTAAATCAGCGCTAATTGTTAATACTTTCGCGTTTTCAATACCTGCTGCATCTTGGTTAAAACGACGTGTTTGTGCATCACACACACCTGTGTCGATTGAAGGTACAACACTAATTAATTTTACTTCGCCTTTGTATGTTTCTAAACTTACTGGAGATAAGTCATTTGCTAACACTTGGAAGTTTGGCGCTTGATCGCCAACTTTAACTTCTGTTCCAACTAAAGTCATTGGGTTACCTTTAAAAGTTACGTTTGCCACTTGAAAATCCTCCCTTATTTAAACAAAATATGTACAATGTAAATGATAGTTTGTCCCTATCGATAATGCAAATAAAATCGCTTTATTTACAAAAAAATTAAAGAAGCCAATCCATTGATCAGCTTCTTTATTCATTAAATTTGAAATTCAGGATCGTCTTCTTTTCGTTTATCCATCATTTCTTTCACTTTATCAACAGCTTGTGGTGCTAATTCAATTATTTTATCAATGACGTGTGTTTGCTTATCTAAATGCAACACTTTTACACCTTCTCCATTTATAACAAGAAAAGCAACAGGATTAATAGAAACTCCTCCACCACTTCCCCCGCCAAATGGATGACGGCCTGAATGTTCTACTTTACCAAATTCACTTCCACCAGCGGCAAAGCCGAAACTAACTTTCGAAACGGTAAGAATTACACTTCCATCTGCCGCTTTAATCGGATCACCAACAATTGTATTTACATCAGTCATTTGTTTTAAATGCTGCATTGCGGTTGTCATTAAACCTTGAATTGGATGGTCCATTCTATATCCCCCCTATGCTTGAACAGATTTTTCAGTCGCACCAGATCTTTGTCTTCTCATAAATACAAGTAATTTAATTCCTGTTTTTATAGCACGAAATATGCGAAAGGATGCCGTTAACTCACATCTTGACGCAAATCCTTTCCCTTGAAAAACAGGAGTAATTTCAAATTCTGGTACGTCTACAATATGCATATATTGTCCTACAACTCCAGCAGCCATTCCTTTTGTCCCCCATGCATATCCAGTGACAATTCCAGTGCTAGCTGCATCACCTGCACCAATTTGCGTGTGCCATCTCCAACCATTGATTTTCACTCGTTTGAGAAAATCTTTAACAATAGTATGAACTTCTTGCAGCTTTTTTATCAGCTCCCCCATACTATCCAGTTGCGCTATAATTTTATTATCTAATCCGCCATCCTCTTCAGCTTTTTTAATCTTTTGTCCCGTCTTTTTCTGTTGCTTTTCAATTCTTTCCAACACATCGAATGTATATCGAATCATCCATATTTTCACTTGAAACAAACATTGCTTTTCCATTTCTGAATATAAAAATGTCACTTTAAGCTTTATTTTCGACAATAGTATAAGCAAAATAAAAAGGAGAAGAATTATTATTCCAATTACGAACCACTTCATACGTATCATCCTTTCACTCCGTACCCATTATCGACAAGTTTATTCATCATTAAACAGGATCCCATAAGATTGAATATAAAAATTTTTCTAAAAATAAAAAGGTATTTTGACATTTTATATCGAAATATATTATTTGAACATATCTTCAAGAAGGTATGTAGCACGAAGAACAGCAAATTTAACTGCAGTGGAGGGATACATAATGGCAGATCGTCGCAATTTATTTTTCTTTTATGGTGATGACAAAGCAACGCTCGTTGAAAAAATGAAACCAATCTATCGTATTTTAGAAGAGAATGGATTTACCATATTAGACCATCCAAAAAATGCAAACGCTATCGTCAGTGTTGGAGATGATGCAACTTTCTTACAAGCCGTTCGTAAAACTGGTTTTAGAGAAGATTGCTTATACGCAGGGATTTCTACGAAAGATGAAACTTCTTTCTACTGCGATTTCCATATTGATCACGTTGATACAGCCCTTCAAGAAATTACAAAAAATGAAATTGAAGTGCGAAAATACCCAACAATTCAGGTAGATGTAGATCACGGTACATCTTTCCATTGTTTAAATGAGTTCTCATTACGTTCTAGCATCATTAAAACATTCGTTGTAGATGTTCACGTTGATGATCTATATTTCGAAACATTTAGAGGGGACGGTTTAGTCGTTTCTACCCCAACAGGAAGCACAGCTTACAATAAATCATTACATGGTGCAGTTGTTGACCCGCTTATCCCATGCTTCCAAGTAAGCGAATTAGCATCATTAAATAACAACACATACCGTACGCTCGGTTCACCATTTATCTTAAATCATAAGCGTACATTAACTTTAAAACTAAGACCAGACGGTAACGACTATCCTGTTATCGGTATGGATAATGAAGCGCTTAGCATTAAACAAGTGGAAAAAGCTGTTGTACGCTTAAGCGATAAACAAATTAAAACAGTTAAATTGAAAAACAATTCCTTCTGGGAAAAAGTACAGAGAACGTTTTTATAGTATGAAAATAACCGCCGAATTATGGGATTCCATAATTCGGCGGTTATTTATTTCTCTCGCTATTGGCCAATATTCTTGTTAGTTGTTGTCGGTAAGTCGATATATTTTCACTCGTCTTTCCTATACACAATCTCCCCATCAATTACGGTCAATTCTGCTTGCACCTCTTTTATTTCTTCTGCCTCTATTTCAAAAATATTGCGATCTAATATCGTAAAGTCCGCTTCATATCCTTTCGCGATTTGTCCTCGCTTCGCTTCTTTTCCAATTGCATAGGCACTTCCTGTTGTAAACAGAGAGATAGCCTCGTATACTGTTAATCTTTCCTCCGGCATATAACATATACCATCAATAAAACTTCTACGTGTAACAGCGCTATATATGCCTAAAAACGGATTCACTTGTTCAATTGGTGCGTCAGATCCACCGCTGCAGTATAATCCCGCTTCTAGTAACGTCTTCCACGCGTATGCATAACGAAGACGATGCTCGCCTAGTTTTTCAATGACTGATGGAAAATCTGATGAAACAAAAACTGGCTGTATATCAACAATGGCTTGTAAGTTTCTCATTCTCTCAATCAACTCTTCACGAGCGAGCTGACAATGAATAATGCGGTCGCGTAATCCTTCTGCTGGTGGATATAATTCAAGTGCATCAATGACATATTCAAGAGATAAATCACCGATTGTATGAATTGCTACTGGCATATGTAAAGCTCGTGCTTTTTTCACTAACTCTGCAAGCTCTTTGCGTGAAAAGATTGCAACTCCATTTGTTTCTTGCGCATCTTCATACGGTTCACTTAATAAAGCTGTTCTTCCGCCAAAAGAACCGTCTGAAAAAATTTTCATTGCACCAAACTCAACATAGTGTTCATTTTCATATTCTTTTCGTTCCTGTGCTACTTCATGGTGAACGAGTAAATGTGCTTTAAATGGCATTTCCTTTATAACATGAGAAAACGCATTGTACGTTTTTCTAAAACCACCGTAATAATTTAAATCTTCCGTATGCCCACCAACGAGACCATATTGCCAGCAGTCTTTAATTGCTGTTTGCAGAGCTCTTTGTAAATAAGCTTCATCAATTTCTGGCTGTACATGTTTAATTAACTCTTGCCCTTGTTCATATAAAAGCCCTGTTAACATATTTGATGAATCACAGCCAATTTTCCCGCCTTTCGGATCTTGCGTCGCTTCTGTTATGTTCGCTTCTTGCAGTATGTAGGAGTTCACCCATGTAACGTGACGACAAACACGCTTTAATAAAATAGGGTGTTCTGTAGAGATTTCATCTAGATCACGTACATGAACTTGCCTTGTATCTGTAAAATTATTTTCATTCCATCCTTCTCCAATAATCCAAGAACCTTTTGGTGCTTCTTCTACTCGCTTCCGCACGAGAGTCAGCACTTCGCTATAAGATGTACAGTTTGATAAATCTAGACGAAGTAACCTCTCTCCATGCCCAATAAGATGCATATGACTATCAACGAGACCTGGAATCATCGTTTTGCCTTCTAAATCGTGCAATTTAACCGTAGCATATCGGTCTTCTAACTCTTCCTTACTCCCGGCATCAACGATCATACCCTTTTCAACATAAATTGCTTCTACTTTTTCATTCTCTTCTCGCATCGTGTAAATGGTGCCGCCATACCAAATTTCTCCCATATGCTTATCCCCCTTTTCTCTTTAGTCTACGAAATTCGTTCGTATATAAAAAGCACCATTTCGATTAAAAATGGTGCTTTTCCAAAAATTATTTTTGTTCAGTAGTAGACGTTGTAATTTGCCATTCAATGCTAAATTTATCTTTTAGTTGTCCGTATGCTGGGCTCCAGAACGTTTCTTGAAGTGGCATAATAACTTCGCCACCTTCTTGTAACTTATCGAATACTTCTTTTGCTTTTTCTGCATTACTAATTTGAATTGCAATTGTTACTTGAGATCCGATTGCATGCCCTTGACCTGGAAATGTATCAGAAATCATAAGGTCCGTATTACCAACTTTTAAAGTAGCATGTAAAACGCGCTCTTTTGCTTCAGCTGGAATCGGATATTCTGGATTTTCAGGCATGTCACCAAAAGTTTGCATGACTTCTACTTTTGCATCTAACGCCTCTTTATAAAACTGTACAGCTTCTTGTCCACTACCATCTAAAACTAAGTACGGATTAATACCTAAAATCATACGGACACCTCTTTTTTTAGTTTATAAAATCGAACTTGTGTTCGCTTTTATAGTATCACATAGTTTACAGTTCATTCAACTATTTTCGGAATTATTTTGAAGGAATCTCCATCTCTTGTTTTCTAAGTTCAATACGACGAATTTTTCCAGAAATCGTTTTTGGTAGTTCATCTACAAATTCAATTTTACGAGGGTATTTATATGGTGCAGTGAGTTCTTTGACGTGTTGTTGGAGTATTGGAATTAATGTTTCTTCGTTCTTTTCTATATTCTCTCTTAATACGATAAATGCCTTCACGACACTTCCGCGAATTTCATCAGGGCTGGCGACAACTGCGCACTCTCTTACGTAAGGATGTTTTACAAGCGCATCTTCTACTTCAAACGGTCCGATTGTATAACCAGAGCTAATAATAATATCATCACCGCGCCCTTCAAACCAGAAATATCCATCTTCATCTTTCTTCGCTTTATCACCTGTAATATAATAATCACCACGGAATTGCATCACTGTGCGCTCATCGTCTTTATAATATTGTTTAAAGAGGGCTGGCGTTTCCATGTGAACTGCGATATCACCAACTTCTCCTACCTGTACCGGAATACCTTCCTCATTTACAATATCAACGTGGTTGCCTGGCGTTGGTTTCCCCATTGATCCTGGTCTAATATCCATCCCTTTCATTACACCAACGAGCAATGTATTCTCCGTTTGCCCATAGCCGTCTCTTACTGTAATATTAAAGTGTTTTTGGAACGTTTCAATGACTTCTCTATTTAACGGCTCACCTGCGGATACAGCGCTATGTAACGCTTCTAAATTGTACTCACTTAAATTTTCTACTTTTGCCATTAATCTATACTCAGTCGGCGTACAACAAAGCACATTCACCTTATTATCGTCTAATAAATTTAAATACGTTTTCGGTTCAAATTTACCGTGGTATACAAATCCTGTCGCTCCTGATCCGAGAGTTGCTAAAAACGGGCTCCAAATCCACTTTTGCCAGCCTGGACTAGCCGTTGCCCACACAACATCATTCTCTTCAATTCCGAGCCAATTTGGAGCGCTCGTACGTAAATGAGCGTATGCCCACGCATGCGTATGAACAACACCTTTTGGATTTCCTGTCGTTCCTGACGTATAAGATAAAAAGACCATATCTTCTTTATCTGTCTTCGCCATTTCTAACATATCACTTTCTGTTTCTAACGCTGTTTTTAAATTAATCCATCCATCTACTGACTGCTCGCTCAGAACGAATTTTTGAAGAGATTCCATCGCTTCTATATCATCAAACTGTCCAATGTACGGCTCATAACTTACAATTGCTTTTACTTCCCCGTGCTCGATGCGATATTCGATATCCTTTTTGCGCAACATTTCCGAACTCGGAATTACGACAAATCCTGCTTTAATCGCAGCGATATACGTCATGTACGCTTCAATTAAACGTGGTATCATAATGAGAAGCTTGTCCCCTTTTTGCAGACCACTCTTTATAAAAGCGTTTCCAATTTTGTTCGCACCTTGCATAAGCTCAGCGTATGTAACTTCTCGTCTATTCCCTTTATCATCTTGCCAAATTAAAGCAAGCTTCTCTTTATCACCTGTATATTTCTCTATTTCAGAAACTAAATTATAAGACGGCGGTGCCAACAATTCTTCTCTCTTCATAAACATCCTCCTTTTTTCTTTATGCCTCCCTTATATAATAAAGAATTTTCTGTCTATTTTAAACCCTCTTCTTTTGACAAATTTTTTATATCTATGTCGAAATGAATGTATAACGATGCAAACAACAAAAAGAAAGAGCGGGGGAACCCGCTCTTTCTAAGCCATCTTATATGGGATTATTTTTGGTAACCGCCTAATTGTTGCTCAGCTAGTGAAACTAGACGTTTAGTGATTTCACCACCAACAGAACCGTTAGCGCGAGCTGTTGCATCTGCTCCAAGTTGAACACCAAACTCTTGAGCGATTTCGTATTTCATTTGGTCTAATGCTGATTCAGCACCAGGAACCGCTAATTTATTTGTGCTACGTGACATGTTATATCACCTCCTTGTGAGTATAGAGTGTGATAAATAACATGACTTCATACACGATTTAGATATGGTAATTTATGGTTTTAAAAAAGTTCTTCGAATTTTTCTTCTTCCGCCACTACTTCTACCGTTTGTAATACCATTGTTTCTTTGTTCGCTACAGCTTCATCGATTAATGGTGTGAAATCATATTTCGCTTCAAAACGATTTGCTTTTTCACGCTTCGGCTTCGTCGCTGGGCTTGCTGGTGTGAATACTGTACAGCAATCTTCGTATGGACGAATTGAAATATCATATGTGCCGATTTCTTCAGCGATTTTAATAATTTCTAATTTATCCATCGTAATAAGTGGACGAATAACTGGATAGTTTGTTACTTCGTTAATCGTATGCATACTATCTAACGTTTGGCTTGCTACTTGTCCAAGACTTTCACCAGTCGTAATTGCAAGTGCATTACGCTCCTCTGCGATACGCTCTGTAATACGCATCATCATACGGCGCATAACTGTCATTGAATAGCTAGATGGAATTTCTTTATTAATTGTTTTTTGCACTTCTGTAAATGGAACAAGGTGAAGTGTCACACGTTTACAGTATTTCGTTAGTTCTTGTGCTAAATCGATTACTTTTTGTTTCGCGCGCTCGCTTGTGAAAGGTGGGCTATGGAAGTGAACTGCTTCCACTGATACGCCGCGTTTCATCGTTAAGTACGCTGCTACTGGGCTATCGATACCACCAGAAAGAAGTACCATTACTTTTCCGCCAACGCCAACTGGTAAACCACCAGCTCCCATACGCTCATCGCACATGATGTAGCTATAACCACTGCGAATTTCTACACGTACATTTACATCTGGATTATGAACATCTACTGTAATATCTTCAGTATTTTCTAGAATGTGTCCACCAATCTCAGGTAATAATTCCATCGTTCTCATTGGGAAATGCTTATAAGAACGGTGTACAGTAATTTTAAATGTTTTCACATCGCCTTTTACTTGTAAGAAAGCTGCTAATGCACCTTTTTTAATATCTTCTAATTCTGACGGTACTTTCATCGCTAAGTTAAACTTATGAATACCGAATACATCTTTCAATCTTTCAGAAATCGCTTCATGATCTTCACCATTTAATTGGATGTACATACGGTCATGCGTTGCATCGATTTTAATATTTGGGAATTTTTTCAGTTTGAATTTCACGTTATCTTTTAATGTGCTTACAAACTTAGAACGGTTCTTACCTTTAGTCGTCATTTCTCCATAACGAACTAAAATATATTCATATGTCATCATATTCCTTTACCTCATCACTTCATATAATTTTGGCATTGTTTCTTTCACAATACCTTCAAATTGTTTAACTTCTTCCATCGTGTTTTCTGGTGCCAAACTAATGCGAATAGCACTTGCAGCAGCGGCATGCGGTACTCCCATTGACACTAACACTCTGCTCACTTCATTTGCTTTTGAAGAACAAGCAGACTTCGTTGATACATATACACCGTGTTCTTCTAAAGCATGAACGACCACTTCTGGTTTTAAACCTACAAATGATACATTTAAAATGTGCGGTGCTGCGTATGCAAGCGACGTATTAATCGTTACGTCTTCCATCTCTTTAAAGAAACGGACAAGCTCTGCTTGTAAACTTTGCAAATGAGCTACCTTTTCTTTCACTTGTTCCATTGTCATGCGAAGTGCTTTCACCATCGCTACAATGCCAGGTAAATTTTCTGTACCAGAGCGATACTTCAGCTCTTGTTGACCACCTGATAAAATTGGATCTAACCTTACTCCATCACGTACATAAAGAAGACCTGTCCCTTTTACACTGTGGAATTTATGTCCAGATATTGAGCAAAGATCAATATGAGAAGCATATAAATTAAGCGGTACTTTTCCTATCCCTTGTACATGGTCCACATGGAATCTTATTTTCGGATAATTCGATAATAACGTTCCAATTTCAGCAACAGGCTGAATTGCTCCAGTCTCGTTGTTCACGTGAATAATTGACACAAGAATCGTATCTTCACGAAGTGCTCGTTTTACATCCTCTACCGATACAACACCATGCTCATTAACCGGTAAATATGTTACATCAAAACCGAGATCTTCTAATTGTTTATATGCTTCAAACACAGACGCGTGTTCAATATTTGTTGTAATGATATGTTTACCGCGCGAACGATTCCTCATCGCTATCCCTTTAATCGCAAGGTTATTCCCTTCTGTTCCACCTGATGTGAAAATAATCTCAGAAGGTTTAACGTGAAGAAGCTGCGCTGCAATTGTTCTTGATTGTGTTAATAGACGCTCTGCCTCTCCTCCAAGCGAATGAATAGAAGAAGGATTCCCAAAATATTTCCCTGCAACCGTTACGTACGATTGAAGAGCTTCTGGATATGGCTTTGTCGTCGCACTATTATCAAAATAGATCATCGTTCTTCCCCTTTCAGCGCTGTCACATCATATAATCATATCACAAATACGTGTCATTACGCTAAGACTACTAAAAGGTTCCGTTATATTTTAAAACGAATAACCTTACTGTATTCCGCTATTCATTATAGCAACATCGCCCTCAAATTTACACAAAAAAACAAACCCTTATGAAAGGGTTTGTTCATTGTCTACATATTCCGCTATTTTTTGAACAACGCCAGGCTCAAGTTGCTCTAGTACAGAAGCCGCTTGTTCTAAAGCTGCATCGTACTGATATTCACGGAATAATTTCTCCGCATAATTTAAGCTCTCTGCAAGGTTCTCATCATGACTACGGTAACGATTACCATATTGAATTAATTTTTCAACTAAATACGCTTGTCCAATTAACTCTTCTGTCATTTCAGCTACACCATTAACAGTTGTGTACGCTTCTTCTAAACTGCTATTTACAGCATTCATATTTAACGGCTTCACTTCTAATTGCTCATATACAGCTTGCATTGCCATTTGTCCTCTTTTTAAATCTTCCATAATACTTTCTGGAAGACCTGGCAAATTCGACTTTTGCATAAAGCGTTTCGTTTCGAAAATAGTATTTCGCATTTCTTGTAACTTCTCGCGCGCTTCAAATTCTTCTTTACGCATCGTTTGCAGCATTTCTTTATATTCTGCATGAAGTACTTTTAATGTTTCACATTGCTCATAAACCTCTTCTAGTTCCTCACGAATGATAGAGAAGGCAATATCTTGTTCAGCAACGCGTAATTGCAGCATTTCAAAACGTTTCATTAAAATGTGCATTTGCTTTTCAATTACTTTTTGAGACTCAATGTCCTTATCTTGTAACTGATAACTTTGTTTCACAAGTTGCGTTTCTGCTTTCGTTTCAATCGTTTCGTTACGAATTTCTTCTAAGTCTTCATAAACAGAAAGTGTTTTTTGCTCCACATAATGTCTCGCATGTACTTCTTGTTCCAGTTGATCGTAGAAGCCATCTAAACGAGTTTTTAAGTTTTCTACTTTTTCAGCCGCTTCCGTTATGTGAAGCTCCTGTATATCCATTAAACATGTTTGTAGTTGTTTCGTCATATCGCGATATTCTTTAGGGATTTCCAAATACTCTAATACATAACCTTGTCTTACCATATCATTATGTCCGTGTAATAAATCTTCCAGCTGAACTGGTAACGTCGCTTGACACTCTACCAATAAATCTGGAATTTGGTGAATAATGATTTCTAAACCTGCTAAACCTTCTTCCAAACTAATAACAATTTCTCTTGCTTTTAAATAGTCACCATTATTTGTTGCTTCTTCAAAGCTTTTAAATTTCTCAGATTCAGCGTCTAGCATCTCTTCAATTTTCTGCTCTGCTGCTCCATACATATGTCTATGAGCAAGAACACTCTTCTTCATACTACGATATGTATCACGTAACCCTTCAATTTCCGAGCTATTCTTTTCATGGCTTTCTAACAATTGCTGTAATTCATTTAAAATGTCTGTAATACGATTATCAGCGTCATCTAAACCACTTATGGATTCATTCATCGCATGCTTTGCTTTTCGGAAGGAGAATTGCGAGGCGAATTTTCGCGCTTGCGCTAAATCTTTGTCAGCTTTCGGAAGGGTTGTTGATACAATTTCATCCCATTCTTCACGCCATTTACCAAACAGTTCTTCTGTTTGACCCGTCATATTTAAATCTTTTACCCGTTTTAGTTCATCTGCCACGGGTTTATCTTTTATCTCTTGTTTCCACTGCTCCAGTGCTTCAATATCTTTATATGAACGATTTCTTATCACAAGCTCTATCATGAGCAGCACTAGAATAGAGCTTACTACAATGATAACGATCGTCAGGATAGAATCCATGCAAAAAAGCCTCCTAGTTATATCTCTTTTTTTGTCCGTTCCGTTTATGAAATGGAAGGCATTATGTATAAAAAGGGAATTCCCCTATATTTAACAACTAACAATGTACTAATCATACCATGTAATGGCTTGTTTTTGACCTAGTTTTTTTTAAAATTTCATGTTTCTTTCAATGCAATTGTAATCTTTCTCAATATTCCGTTTGGATTACCTCTCATCGTCAAATGATTGTAATAATAGGTACTCTTCCATATGAGATGCGAAATAAATTTTGCGCAAAAGTGGTGGCTCAATAGAAATCGCATGCACATTCCCTTGCCTTACCGCTTGCTCTACTGACATTTCTGGAAGTAACGTAATACCAAGTCCAGCACCGACCATCGCAAGCATCGGTTCTGCATAAGAAGTTTCAAATGCAATGATCGGTTTCGCACCCATCCCATGAAACATATTCGTAATCATTTTTCTTACATCACAGATTTCTGGATATACGATTAACTTTTCATATTGCAAATCTTCCATTCGAATTACTATTTTCTCTTTATAAAGATGATCATTTGAAACGACACAAACAATTTTTTCTTCTCGTATTTCTTTTATACACGCAGCGTCTTCTACTACCGAATCGATGAACATCGCTTCAATCTTTCGTTCTTTAAAGAGTCCCATTAATACTTTCGTATGCTCAATTTTCCATTCTACTTCGAACCCGTCACCTAATACATCTTTACATTTTGATATATAATGCGCTGCTAAACTTGGCAATATGCCTATAGAAATCTTCCGCTTTTCTTGAAAATTCTTCATTTCGTTTTTCACTTCATATATGTGTTCCAAAACCGGTAACATTCTTGTTATGAATAACTCTCCAGCACTTGTTAACTCTACTCCTTGCGCGGAACGCTTCAGTAAAATAACCTCTAAATCTGCTTCTAACCTTTGAATTTGCTTACTAAGCGCCGGTTGAGAAATATGTAAAAGCTTACTCGCCTTCGATAAGCTTCGCGTATTCTTTACTTCAATAAACGATCGTACTGCCTCTAAATCCATCGTACACACCTCTAACAAAAAGTTATAACTGTCATAAAAAATCGATATTTCCTTCTATAAACAATTACTCTTTATACTTATTTCATCAACTTACTATAACGAAATGTAAAGGGGAAAGATACTCTTGGATAAAAAACAAATGCTACTTGGATCCCTCCTATGCCTACTTGCCGTCACTGCTTGGGGGTTTATGTTTCCTGTCATGGCAAATGCCCTGCAGTTTATGGATCCGTTCTTCTTCACAACTATCCGATACGGATCAGCTGCTATTATTTTTCTTATTTTGCTATTCATTACTGAAGGAAAAGCTTCACTCCGCTTAGAGAAAAGAACACTTCCTTTATTCTTGTACGGCACTGTCGGTTTCGCTGGATACGGTTTTCTCATTTTTTACGGTCAACAACTTGCCGGACCTGCTGGAGCCATCCATGCCGCGATGATTCAATCTCTTATGCCACTCATCGCTTTATTATTGCAGTGGATATCGAAAAACAAATGCCCACAAAACTACACATTCCTTTGTATGTTCGTTGCATTGCTCGGTGTTATGCTTGTCATTTCAAAGGGAAATACTCACTTATTATTTGGAGCTGCAAGTCACCTCTCAACAAATATACTTATGCTATGCGGCGTTACTTGCTGGGTGATTTACACGAACGGCGGTGCTCGTTTTCAATCTTGGTCACCACTTCGATATACGACGTTAACTTGTTTATTCGGCTCAATCTCACTCATCGTTATTGTCACTTTCTTCACTTATACAAACATCGTTACTGTGCCGTCACTTCGTACAATTATGAACGTTCGTTTTGAACTCCTTTATATGTCGATTATTGCAGGTGTTATCGCTGTATTTTGCTGGAACACAGGAAATCGCTATATTTCATCTATTAACGGCATATTATTTATGAATTTAGTTCCTGTACTTGCACTTATCGGTTCCATCTTTCGAGGCTATACAGTCGATAAAGTTGAAATTGCCGGAGCCTCATTAACAATTATCGCGCTATTATGCAACAATGTATGGCAAAGGAAAGAAAGCACAAAAATCCCCACCTCAGTTCGTTAGGTGGGGATTTTTCACATATGAACAGCTCTTGGCCATTCTTGATACATATTCGTTATACATAATGTTTGTTCCATCCATTGTTCAATTTCCTTCGTGTACATTTCTATGAAAAATGTCTCAGACGGAAAAGAGTGCAGCACTTCTGATATATATTGCGGATATAAAAACGGCATATTTATCATGCCTTTTAATTGCGTCATAAACATTGTAAAAGATACCTTTTTAAACTCTCGTTTCATTTGTCCTTGCTTTATGATTTGCTCTATATAATATCTTTCTTTAGAAAAATAAATAGTCATCACTTCGCGAATTAATGTCGTATCTAGTGAAAGCTCTCGGTAGAAGAAACGTGTCAGTTCCCTATTTTCAAATTGATATCGTAAAATCTCGTGTACCATTTGCACCATCACATCTTTAGCCGGCAAATATTCTCTCTGTTCAAAGGACGTTTCAATCACATGAATATAACCTTCTAAAAAATCAGTAATAAGCTGCTCTAATAGGCCTTGCTTTCCAGCAAAATAATATGAAATATTCGCTACATTCACATCCGCTCGCTTTGCAATGTCTCGCACCGACGTTCCATCATAACCTTTCGTGTTAAACAACGATATTGCCGCATCAATTACTTTTTGTTTCGTCTGTTTCATGCGCTCACTTCCTCTCACTGAACAGCTATAGTTTAAATTTCTTGACTTTTAAGACAAATTCCTTTAATTTTCTATCGACAAAGTCATGTGAAATACATCGTATTTTGCTAATATTTTACACATCTCGATAAAAAAGGAGCTGTTTCCATGTTTACAAAAGAAAGTTATGCAGGTTCTCGTGAAGAGCAATATGAGACAGTAATTAAACAACTGGATGCATTATTAACTGGCGAACCAAACGTAGTCGCAAACTTATCAAATGCGTCCGCATTATTAAACCAATTTTTAGATCGTGTGAATTGGGTTGGCTTTTACGTAACAGAAGGAAATCAGCTTGTTCTTGGACCATTCCAAGGAATGCCTGCTTGCGTGCGCATTCCATTTGGACGAGGCGTTTGTGGCGTTGCAGCTGAAACGAAAACAACGCAGCTTGTAGCAGACGTTCACCAATTCCCAGGACATATCGCTTGCGATAGTGCTTCGAATTCAGAAATCGTTGTACCGATCGTGAAAGAAGAAACTGTCATTGGTGTACTTGATATTGATAGCCCTGAAAAAAATCGTTTTGATGAAGTAGATCAGCGCTATTTAGAAAAGTTTGTGGAAACACTCCTAAAACATATTTAAAAAGAAAAGAGCGAGTTATCGATTGCGTACATCACGTACGAAACCGATAGCTCACTCTTTCTTATTGATTACTAACAGTAGATATTTTCTTTAGTGCCTGCTCTAAATCAGAAACGATATCCTCCCATGATTCTAAACCGACAGATAAACGTATTAAATTATCGTAAATACCCATCTCTTGTCTTAACTCAGCTGGAATCGCAGCATGCGTCATCGTTGCCGGATGCTGAATTAATGTTTCTGTATCTCCTAAACTTACGGCAATTGTAATAAAGTGAAGGTCATTGATAAACGCTTGTGTCTCTTCTTTCCCGCCTTTAATTGAGAAAGAAATTACGCCGCCGCCCCGTTTCATTTGGAGAGATGCTAACTCTCCTTCTGGATACCAAACACCTTCTACCGCATCATGATTTTTCAGGAACGATACAATTTTTTCTGCATTATCACAATGACGGTCCATTCTTACCGCCAACGTCTTTAATCCGCGTAACAATAACCACGCATCAAACGGCGCCATAATACCGCCGATATCTTTTCGCATCGGGCGAATTTTCTCAGCTAACGCTTTCGTTTTACAAATCGTTACACCCGCCACCACATCGCCATGACCGCCAATATATTTTGTCGCACTATGCACAACTGCGTCACACCCAAGCTCAAGTGGTCTTTGTAAATAAGGTGAACAAAACGTATTATCAACAACGACAAGTAAGCCATTTCGCTTCGCAACCCGAATCACTTGTTTTAAATCGATTAATTTCATCGTTGGATTAATCGGTGTTTCAACGAAAATAACCTTTGTATTTGGACGGATTTTATTTTCGACATCATCCTCTGTCTCCATATCACAAAACGAATGCGTAATCATGAACTTCTCTTCTAACACTTCTAAAAAACCGTACGTGCACCCATATAATCCATTTGAACAAATAATATGATCTCCAGCTTTTAGAAAACCAATTAACGTGGCGGAAATAGCTGCCATACCGGATCCGAAAGCAAGAGCTTCTTCTCCTCCTTCTAACACCGCCATACGTTCTTCAAATAATTTTACGGTTGGATTTCCAAGTCTTGAGTAAATATAAGACGGATCCACTCCCGCAAAACTCGCCTCCCCTTGCTGCGCAGTCTCAAATGTAAATGTAGACGTTTGAAATAAAGGTGGTGTTAAACTTCCTTTATGTTCCTCAGATGTATAACCGTGATGAATTAACGCTGTCTCCATATGCTTCTTTTTCATAAAAACATCCCCTTTTATGTTTTTATTGCCGCATATTCATCAACAAAAAATTAATGAACATTTTTACTACATTTTATGTAAACGCTTTATTTGTGTTTCTATCACTTCTTTTATATCGTTTTAAATTCCTTCTTGTTCATTTCCAAAATTTATATGCATAAAACAAAAACGTACTCGCTTGACGAAACTCTGGGTAAAAGATATAATAGCGTTTGTGTAAAATAAAAAGGCAGCCTTGTAATGTGAGTTTATCGTTTGTATTTTGTTCCTCTACGGAGGTGTATCTCGTAACTCCCTGCTGCTGGAGCGAAGGTACATGAAAACAAAATGCCCGTAAATATCGATTACGTCTGTTTTTATTTTACGTAAATAAAAACATTTTTAAAGGAGGAGTCAACTATGGCTCGTTATACAGGTCCAGCTTGGAAACTGTCTCGTCGTCTTGGAATCTCTCTAAGCGGCACAGGAAAAGAATTAGAAAAACGCCCTTACGCACCAGGTCCCCACGGTCCTAACCAACGTAAGAAACTTTCAGAATACGGTTTACAATTACAAGAGAAACAAAAACTTCGTCACATGTACGGCATGACTGAGCGTCAATTCCGTCGCACATTTGACCAAGCAGGTAAAATGCCTGGTAAGCACGGCGAAAACTTCATGATCCTTCTTGAAGCTCGTCTTGACAACTTAGTTTACCGTATGGGCTTAGCTCGCACTCGTCGCGCAGCTCGCCAATTAGTAAACCACGGTCACATCATGGTTGATGGAGCTCGCGTAGATATCCCATCTTACCGTGTAAAACCTGGTCAAACAATCAGCGTTCGCGAAAAATCTAACAACCTTGTTGTTGTTAAAGAAGCGATCGAAGTTAACAACTTCGTACCAGAATACTTAACTTTCGATGCTGATAAATTAGAAGCTACTTACACTCGTCACGCTGAGCGTTCTGAGTTAGCAGCTGAAATCAACGAAGCATTAATCGTAGAGTTCTACTCTCGTTAATCTCGGTACTCTGCAAAGAGTCGTATTAAAAGTCTTAGGAACCTTGTTTATCAAGGGGCCTGGGCTTTTTTTATTTTATTTAACAATGCAAGATAAGGCATAAAAAAGAATGTAATTGGGGCCAGTTTGGGGCCACAAAAAAAGCTGGCGTGTGTATAGAAATGGGTAAGTACAAAAAAAGCAGATGCTAAAAGGAGCTACTTATTTTGAAAGAAAACTTCATCAAAATTCCTCTTCATATACATGACTTTCAAACCTTAAAATTGTTATTAGAAGAACTAGTACAAGACGAAATAGAATTGTTTGAAGGTTTTTCTAAATATACTTTACATATTTCATCCAAAAAATCTATGGTCACAATTAACCTTAGAAGTGAGTATTTCCCAAAACCATATTTAGCAATTGTCGCTATAAGCATTACACCAAGTAATCAAGGAAAAGGAAGCATTATTCTTGAATGGTTTAAAACATTCGCAAAAGAAAAGGGCTTCAAGCGTTTAGTATTACAAGAAGTTATAACCGAAGAAGGTTACCACTTTGCATTAAAAAATAGGTTTACAAAAGCGGGTAATCTATACGAGGAAACATTCGGAGATCCAAGCAGTATTGATGGGGATTATGAATTATATTTAACGTAAAGAATGAAATAAAAGTGAACAAATATTCCCCCTATGCGTTCACTTTTTACTTGGTGAGTTATCGTATATAGTACGTTCTTTCCTTTCCATAAGATCATCCCTTTCATTCATGGATTTCTATCTCTTTTCTTTTTATCCCCTTTGTAAGTGAGTATTGTATACAACTTACCATCTTCCAGAAAAACCTTTCTATCATAATCTGCTAGAATTTCCTCAGGATTGATTTTTTCTACTTTTTCACCAACTCACCAGCATCCAGCACGAAGTAAGAACTCAGAATATCCTTCTGGAATCGGTAATTCATAACCATCTAAAGTTATTTTAGTGACTTCAATACCTTCTCTAATTATCATTTAATCGCCCTTTCAGTTGGAGTATAGATAAGTTCGCTTTTGAGGTATGTTAATACCTTTACAAAATAATAAGTTACTTAAACAATTTAATAAACAAGTTTTACTTTGATATTGAGTTTATATGTAATTAACCATCCGAAAATCCCTTTAGCAGAAAAATATCAATATGGTATAATTTTCTTGTGAAATATCGGAAAAAGAAGGAATGACATGGCGCAAATAAAGGTGACACCTGAAGAATTAGAACAGGTGGCAAAAACTGTGAGAAATTCACGAAACTACTTAGATCAATTACATCAAGATTTATACACTCAAACTGAATATATAGCTTCAATGTGGAGTGGAGCAACTAGTGAGCATTTCTACCAAAATTTTAACGAAGCTAAACCAAAAATATTCACCATCTTAATGGAATTTGATAAAATTGCTGATGAACTTGAAAAAGTGGCTAAAAAATTCCGTAAAGCTGATGAAGAAGAACAAAAAGCAATGGAAGACCGCATTAATGCTAAAATGAGAATGGACATAGTAGGGGAACTTTCAGGAGCGTACGATGCTACCCGTGCAGTTGACGGTATTGACCCTTCCACGGGTGAAAAAGTAGGCTGGTTTGATAGATCAATTGCTGGTGTCATGGTTGTAGGAAGTATGCTTCAAGTAGGGAAGTTAGGGAAAATACCTAAAGTTGCAAAAGCCTTAGATAAAGCTGAAACAGCTAAAAAAGAAATGCAAGAAGCTGAGGCACTATTGAAAGCTAAAAGACAGAAACAAGCCGCTATTAATAGAACGTCAGGAGACAAGTTTGAAACAGAATTGAAATCAAACTTAGAAAGCGCGGGGAACTATGAAACAGTGGTGAAGCAACTAACTTTAGAAACGCCTAGTGGTATAAAAACTAGAGTTGATTTGGCGGCAATTGATAAAGTGAAAGGGAAAATTGATTTATACGAAGCAAAAGCTTCATTGACCGCCCCTTTAACCAAAAATCAAAAAGCCGCTTTTCCTGAAATTGAAGAATTTGGGGCCGTTGTGAAAGGAAAAGGCAAACCGCCATTAACTGGAGGTACGGAAATACCACCTACTAAAATAGAAATAGTACGTAAACAATAGAGAAGGAGTTGGTATATATGTCTTTAAGAGAATTAGAACAAATAGACTTATTAGCCGTTGAAAAAGAAACAGGATATGTTCATCTTATTATTGCTGATGAAGAGGATTGGTCAGACGAAGAAGAACACGTATCTTTATTGATAGAGAAGATTTATGCTTACTTAGGAGTTATTGAAAGTGGAGCGATATATGAAATGTATCCTGATGCTAAGGGACGACAATTTGTTATTAGCATACACGGAAAATATCGTTGTACTGAGTACGGTGAAGAGTTTTTTGAAAAGACTGAGGAAATAGTTATGAAAGCTGGATACGGTTTCCAATATATACATAAGCCCCATGAAGAAGGGGACAATTTAGCAGAATAAAAACATTTAAGTCACACTCTTACGAGCTGTGGCTTTTATTATGTAACACGAATAACTAAAACAAAAAAGCCGTACCTCTAATGGGGTACGGCTAAAGCATTGCTAGTGTCTATTCATATTATATATTTTAATTAACTACATCTGCAAGGGTTATATTTTGATCAATCTTCAACGTGATATTGTAATCTTTCCATAACACATCATTATTATTTGTTACTATTTTTCCATGCTTTAACGAGTCTTTAATTTCATTTCTAAATCGAACAAATCCTAAATTCTTATATCGATTTAATCTTGGAGGTAGAGTTTCAACACTAGATAGATTTTTTAAAAATGAATCTGGAATAAAGCATTCATAACTGTTCTTTTTTAACTCAGTTATATATCCATCTTCAATTCTGATTGTAACTAAAAAATCTTCATATTATTTTACAAGTTTTAATTTTAATTCCATTATATAAGAACATACGTTCTTTTTCAACTTTAAATTTCTACGGTTATCATCACCAAAAGAAGTATATATGCCTATATACTTCTTTCACATTTCTTTTTCTCTATTAGAATCCATACATTTTCCTTTTCTCTCAAAAATCACTACTATTATAGTAGCTTAACATCTAAATACCACTATAGGTATTTTCCGATTCACATTTACACTCTTCTTGTCTTTCTTGTTCCCCCGATTCCTCCTCTTTTCTCTTCCTGTTCCGTTTTTACGGTTGATACTCTATCGTACAGATCCATTACTTTCTTAACCACATTAATTCCACCCACAACAATTCCAATCAAACCGACATAAATCAACACAACAGTTTTGTTTTCCACTACTGAAATGATTACAGTAAGTATTCCACCACAACAAGTCAACATGCTTCCCATGACATCCATATATTCTCGAAATTTAACACCTGCTTTCTGACAACGTCCATACCACCACAAAACTAGTACCACTCCAATAACAAATGCTCCTGTCCACATAATCATGTTAAATCCTACTAATAAATTTCTCATGTAATTACTCCCTTTCCATAAATAAATTTTTGCTGCCCTTTTCTATTTACGGAAAATAATTAAACACCTTCTTTTTATTTTTAAAAGAGAATTTTTAAATTTACATCTAATAATTACAGTTAAAACTACGCATATAATAACAACATTTTCTCTTTGATCTATGACAGATTTATTTTTCTAGCTAAAAAAGACTGTTTAAAGCAACTAAACAGTTACTTCAAACAGTCTTCATTTTTATATATAAAATAAAATTATTTATTTTCCTCTTTCTGAACATATACATAAGCATCTTTCTGCTCTTTATGTACATCCACCTTCGAATTCTCTGCAAGCTGACCCGCGTTTAGCAAAGAAAAAATAATGAGCGCTTCTAGTGACATTTTGTTTTACCACTCCTTTCTAGTTGTTATACATTTATCATACCGCTTACATGTGATTTCCGTATGAACTCGAAAAGGAGATTACAACAAAAAGGTTACAGAAATATGAATGCACGCTATAATAACCATAAAATAGGAGGTGGATTCTTTTTGACAATAAACCAAATGGTTCAACTCGGAAGTTCATTTATGTTGTTTATTACTTCAGCACTTATGAGTTGGTATCAGGGGAGTAATTTAATAGATGATCCTGATGAATGGAAATATAGTGCTAAGTTTACGAATTACTTTAAAGGCAGCGTTTCAAATTACCAAGATATTTATCAAATCGATTTCTTTATATATGCGGCAAAATTTTATCCAACTGCATTTATTGTTATGCTCATTAGCTTACTTTATATGATCGTATTAATTCTTCATATTCTATTTACAAGAACTCGTAAGGCAATCTAAATTCATACATAAAAAACCCCGAATCATAGACTTTTCATCCTACAATTCGGAGTACTATTTGTTTTATATTCGTTTCTGATTAGTAGCGAATTAAGAAGTATTTCTTTTTACCGCGGCGAATGATTGTGAATTTACCTTCGATGCGATCGTTTTCTGTTACAACGTAGTCTAATGCTTGTGTACGCTCACCGTTTACGTAGATTGCGCCGTTCGTTACATCTTCACGTGCTTGGCGTTTTGATGGAGAGATTTTGCTTTCTACTAGTAAGTCGATTAATACTGTATCTTCTGCAGTACGTTCTACAGATGGTACGTCCTTGAATCCTTGCTCGATTTCGCTTGCAGTCAGTTCTGCTACAGAACCGCTGAATAATGCAGCTGAAATTTTAATCGCTTGCTCTAATGCTTCTTCGCCGTGAACAAGTTTTGTCATTTCAGAACCTAATGCTTTTTGTGCTGCGCGTTTTTCTGGTGCTTCAGCTACTTGCTTCTCAAGCTCAAGAATTTCTTCATGAGATAAGAATGTGAAGTATTTTAAGTATTTAACAACGTCGCGGTCATCTGTGTTGATCCAAAATTGGTAGAACTCGTAAGGAGTTGTTTTCTCTGGGTCTAACCAAATTGCGCCGCCTTCTGTTTTACCAAACTTCGTACCGTCTGATTTAGTAACTAGTGGAATTGTTAAACCGAATGCTTTCGCATCTTCTTCTGATTTACGGATTAATTCAAGACCAGCTGTAATGTTACCCCATTGGTCACTACCACCGATTTGCAAGCGGCAATTATGGTTTTGGTATAAGTTTAAGAAGTCGTATGATTGTAAAATCATATAACTAAACTCAGTGAATGAAATACCAGTATCTAAACGAGATGCTACTGTATCTTTTGCTAACATATAGTTTAAACCGAAGTTTTTACCGATATCGCGTAAGAATGAAATTACATCTAAGTTACCAAGCCAATCATAGTTATTAGCCATTGTTGCTGGGTTGTCCACGTTTTCGAACTCTAAGAAGTTTGAAAGTTGGTTTTTAATGCTTTCTGTGTAGTAAGCAACTGTATCTTTCGTATTTAATGTACGCTCTGCTTTTTTACCACTTGGGTCACCGATCATACCAGTACCACCGCCAACAAGGGCGATTGGTTGGTGACCAGCTAATTGGAAACGACGTAACATTAATACTGGTAACATATGACCGATGTGTAAGCTATCCGCTGTCGGATCGAAACCACAGTATAATTTAACGCTTTCTTTTTCTAATAATTGCTCAAGTCCCTCAGCATCTGTTTGCTGATTAATTAGACCGCGAAATTCAAGATCTTGTAAAATACCCATATCCTACATACTCTCCTTTAAGTTCATTACTGGCGTGAAGGTTGAAAACATAAAAAAATCGCCCCTTCAAATAAGGGACGATTTTGATTATCGCGTTACCACCCTAGTTGCAGGCCAAAAAAGCCTGCCACCTTATTTACATAACGGCTTAGCACCGTCTTTTCCCTTTTGAATACCATTCAATCGAAAAAAGATGCTCTAGGGGCGTAATTCGCGATCATCTATGTGCTGATTTTCACCGGCCATCAGCTCTCTAAAACAGGGAAATGATCACTACTTCTCCCTTTCCACGCTCAATTATTCATATACTTTTCTTTATACCATCATTTATATATGCGTGTCAAATAGAGGTCAGGTTTCCCTCCTTTCCAATCCTTTACAACGCCATAAAGAGTATCGTAATAAGAGAAAGGATTGGAACCCCAACTAATAACGATACGTGAAACACAACCGATAAATCATTCCCAATCGTCGCCTCCACAGGATCTTTCGCTGGAGAACCGAGAAAGCCAATTAATCGGTCAAAGCGACTTACCGTTTTTGGAAAATCTGGTATTTCTACATGATCACTATCTAAGTGCTGCTGTAATTTATATTCATTCTTAAAGGGATTTTCGCTCAATGTCATCCACCTCCAGCAATTGTTTCAATTTCTTGATCCCGTTATGAAGTCTCGATTTCACTGTTCCAATCGGAATATTTAATATCTCCGCAATCTCTTTTTGCTGCATATCATGATAATAAGAAAGAATAAGGATAGCTCGTTGCTCTTCCGGAACTTTCAAAATCGCTTCTCTTACTGTGAGCCGATCTTCGTGAGAAAATTCTTTTTCCTGAATCGGCACTAAAAATGGCAAAAGCGTACGCCACTTTTTTCTTCTATTTAATTTATTAATCATAAGACGATAACCAACTTGAAATAAATACGTTTTTATTTTGCCTTTTTCAAGTTCATACATATGTTTCTTACGCTCTAGCGTCAAAAACGTATCTTGCACAAGGTCGATACTTAATTGTTCATCTCGGTTAAATCGATATAAAAATGTGTATAGCGCTGGTTTGATTAAAACATATAGTTTTTCCCCAGCCTGCTTATCTCCACTTTGATACGCAAGCATGAGTTCCTCCTCAATCCCAATCTGCGCCATGATTTTTGATCTCCTTTATTCCTTTTAACGTTAATGAAATACGGGAAATTAAATATATACTTGCGACAATAATCCATACTTGCGATTGATTCGTAAAAAATTGAACATACGGATTTTGTATTGTATGGCCGGTTGAAACTAAAATATTTAATGCCTGCACACATATGCATGCATACACTGCAAGACAAGCCGAAATCGTATCAAATACATTCCAACGAAAATACACTTTTGTTTTTGTAAAATCAATTTTATATCCTTTTTTCCGTACTATATGTTTTCTATCAAATGGAATAATGATGGAGAACATAACAATCATCATGACCCCAGCTGTAAGCATTGACACTTTAAATCCGATTGGCATTGGTAATAGCAAACCACAAGAAAATACGACTATAATTCCGATTAAAGCAAAAGTAAGAAGTAATTTATTAGACATAAAAAAGCCTCCCTCATCTATTCTTTCATAAATGTATACAGACGAGGAAGGCAATTCGTTCAAATATTATTTAATTTTTTTAACTATAATCTTTTATGCAAGCCAATCCTTTTTAAATAGTACATAATGGTTTTCCAAAAATATTTTATCGTATTTAGGGAATGAGCGTTTCACTTGTTTCTCTAATTTAAATCCGATTTTCTCCATAGACCTGCATGAATTTATATTCTTATCCCAAGCCTGCGCATGAACTTCATCCACTTCTAAAATTAAAAATACATAATTATATATTAAATTTCTTGCTTCTCGATTGACACCTGGACGCCAAAACTTACGTGCAATCCGTTGAGCCTCTGCACTCACAATTAACTTTTCGTTTTCATTCACCGTTGGCATAGAGATCCAATATGTCCCTACCATTTCCTTTGAGTGTTTCATTATAATTGACCAAGCTATAATATCTTTCAAATTTTTATAAGTATGTAACAGCTCTTTAATTTCATTACTATCTTTTGGGATCGTATTCGCTGTCCAACGATGCATATCAGGATCTTTCATTACCTCATACCACTCAGTGTAATCCTTTTCCGGTTCTACAGAGCGTAAGTATACTATGTCTCCTTCTAAGTTTGGTATCTTCATCTACGTTAACTCCTTTACTATTTACAAAAAGAAAGGTCTGAACATATTACTTGTTCAGACCTTCCTCTCTTAATCTTCCATCGTTGATAAGTCACCTGTTGGTAAGTTTAATTCCCATGCTTTTAATACGCGGCGCATAATTTTACCACTTCTCGTTTTCGGTAATTTATCTCTAAATTCAATTTGTCTTGGCGCTGCATGAGCTGCTAAGCCTTTCTTTACAAATTGACGAATTTCTTCTTTTAATTCTTCAGATGGTTCGTATCCTGCTCGAAGCGCGATAAATGCTTTAATGATTTCTCCGCGCACTGGATCAGGAATACCAATTACACCAGCTTCTGCAACAGCAGCATGCTCGATTAATTTACTTTCTACTTCAAACGGACCAACGCGCTCGCCTGACGTCATAATTACATCATCAATGCGTCCTTGGAACCAGAAGTATCCATCTTCATCCATATAAGCAGAGTCACCTGATACGTACCAATCTCCTGGCATGAAATAAGACTCATACTTTTGCTTGTTATTCCAGATGCCACGCATCATCGCTGGCCAACCTTTACCAATTGCTAAATTACCCATTGTGTATGGAGGAACTTCATTTCCTTCATTATCAACAATCGCTGCTTTCACACCTGGAATTGGTTTACCCATTGAACCTGGACGAATTTCCATACAAGGATAGTTACAAATAACTTGTCCACCTGTTTCTGTCATCCACCACGTATCATGAATACGAAGTCCAAATGCGTTCATACCCCAGCGAATTACTTCTGGATTTAACGGTTCACCAACACTTAATACGTGGCGTACTTGTGATAAATCATATTTTTTAATCGCGTCTTGTCCAGCACCCATTAACATACGGAACGCTGTTGGCGCGCTGTACCAAACTGTTACACCGTAATCTTGCAGTGCTTCATACCACGCTTCTGGACTAAAGCGGCCACCTAAAACAACATTGGACGCCCCAACTAACCACGGTGCGAAAATACCGTAAGCTGTTCCAGTTACCCAGCCTGGGTCAGCTGTGCACCAATATACATCGTCTTCTTTTAAATCTAATACCCATTTCGCCGTTTGATGGTGCTGAACCATTGCGTTCTGCGCATGTAGAACACCTTTTGGTTTACCAGTAGAACCAGACGTATAATGTAGAATCAAACCGTCTTCACGGCCTAGCCATTCAATATGTAATTCTTTTGAAGCTTGTTCAAATAAAGGATTGAACGCTACCGTTTTACCGCCTTCTTCTACATTATCTCCAACAAGGAAGACTGTCTTTAAAGCTGGTAAATCATTTAATGGTACACGCTCTAACAATTCAGGCGTTGTAATTAACACCTTCGCTTCGCTATCTTCTAAACGATCGCGAACTGCGCCTTCCATAAATGCTTCAAATAGCGGACCAACGATTGCCCCTAATTTCACTGCACCTAAAAGTGCGAAATATAACTCTGGGGAACGTGGCATAAAAATAAAAACGCGATCGCCTTTTTCTACATCGCCATAATTTTTCAGGACGTTTCCTGCTTTATTAGAAAAATCCTTCATTTCCTTAAATGTATACTTCTCTTTTCGAGATCCATCTTGATAATAAAGAGCTACTTTATTCTTTCGATCGGATTTCGCATGCTTATCAATTGCCTCATACGCCATATTCACTCGGCCTGTCTCATTCCAAGTAAAGTTTTTATTAACCTCTTCCCAGTTAAAATTCGCGTATGCCTCATCATAATTCGGCAAATTATTTTCTCCTTTAATGACAGGAAGCGTTTCTACTTTCATACTTTACATCCCCCTCCTATGTATTCTATTATCTATTATAATAACATTATTTAAAATTTTCAGTATATTTGTTGATTTTTAGACAAATTTTTAATGACAAATTTCGATTCACATCGCATATATTATAAAGTACGATATTAATAGATTCACAAACCCTCAAGGTGGTGAGCAATACATTGATTCATAAAAAAATATATAATGCCAGAAACTTGAAAACAGCGAAAGGCACTTTAATTATTGAAGGTCCTGTCTCTACACATAACTTAGAAATGTATGAATTCCATCCAGATTTAGTTGCGTTTCGTCCTGCCGAGCAGCAATATAAAGCAATTGTCGAAATTTCTAAATTACCAGAGGCTCGTCTCATTATTGCTAGACATGACCAAACGATTGTTGGATATGTTACATACTTGTATCCTGATCCACTTGAACGATGGTCAGAAGGAAAAATGGAAAACTTAATTGAACTCGGGGCGATTGAAGTTGTCCCTGCCTTCCGCGGTTGCGCTGTCGGAAAGAACTTACTAGAAGTTTCAATGATGGACGATTATATGGAAGATTACATTATATTGACGACTGAATATTATTGGCACTGGGATTTAAAACAAACAGGCTTAAATGTTTGGGAGTACCGAAAAGTAATGGAAAAGATGATGAATGCTGGTGGATTACAATGGATGGCTACAGATGATCCTGAAATTTGTTCGCATCCTGCTAACTGTTTAATGGTCCGCATCGGTAAACGCGTTGATACGGATTCTATTCAAGCATTTGATCGTCTACGTTTTCACAATCGTTTTATGTATTAATAAAGGGGGCAACTGGAATGATTGTAGAAGAAATTATGAATCAAGATGTAGTGACACTACATCCAAACGATACAATCGAAACAGCAATCCGAACGATACGCACGAAAGGCATTCGGCACATTCCAATTGTCGATCAAAATAATCATGTCGTAGGCATTATTTCTGATCGGGATGTAAGAGATGCAAGTCCGTCTATTTTAGATGAACAAGTTTCACTCGATATGCTGAAGCAACCACTTGAACTGATTATGAAACATCCTGTTATGACTTGCCATCCTCTCGATTTTGTTGAGGAAATTGCTACTTTATTTTTTGAAAATAAAATTGGCTGTCTTCCTGTTACAAAGGCTGGAAAGTTAGTTGGAATCATTTCTGAATCTACTGTGCTGCACACGTTAGTGAAATTAACAGGAGCACATCAACCGAGTTCACAAATTGAAATTCAAGTAAAAAACGAACCTGGTATTCTCGGAAAAGTCGTTGCTATTTTTAGTGAGTTACAAATCAATATCGTGAGCGTTCTCGTCTACCCAGCAAAAGATGAGAATGATAAAGTACTCGTTTTCCGCATTCAAACGATGAATCCGCTAAAAGTGATCGATGCACTTGAAGCAGAAGGCTACCGCGTATTATGGCCGAACATTATGGGGATGCAAGCATGAGTAGCGCGTTTATTTATTCGGATAACTTTCGGGGCTATTCGTTTAGCCCTGATCATCCTTTTAACCAACTGCGCGTCACACTTACGTATGATTTATTACAAAAGGGTGGCTTTATCTCTTCTTCTCAAATCATCTCACCACGGATGGCTACAGATGAAGAGATCGCCTACGTTCATACAGAGGAGTACATAAATGCGGTAAAACGTGCTGGAGAAGGTAAGTTAGAAAAATCAATTGCGATGACATATGGACTCGGAACAGAAGATACACCGATGTTTCCAAATATGCACGAAGCAAGTGCATTACTCGTTGGTGGTACATTAACTGCTGTCGATGCTGTTCTTTCCGGAAAAGTAAAACATGCACTTAATTTAGGCGGCGGCTTACATCATGGCTTCCGCGGCAAGGCATCTGGCTTTTGTATTTATAACGATAGTTCCATCGCAATGAAATATATACAGAAAAAATACGGTTTACGTGTTTTATATATTGATACAGATGCTCATCACGGTGATGGTGTACAGTGGTCTTTTTACGACGATCCTAACGTATGCACCATTTCATTACATGAAACCGGTCGTTATTTATTCCCTGGAACTGGCGCTGTAAATGAACGAGGACAAGGTAATGGCTATAGTTATTCTTTTAATGTTCCACTAGATGCTTTTACAGAAGACGAATCGTTCTTAGATTCTTATCGAACTGTCGTAAAAGAAGTTGCCGCATACTTTAAACCGGATATTATTTTAACGCAAAATGGCGCTGACGCACATTATTACGACCCACTTACACACCTTTGCGCAACGATGAATATTTACCGTGAAATACCGAAGCTTGCTCGCGAAATCGCTAACGAATATTGCGAAGGTCGCTGGATTGCTGTCGGTGGTGGTGGCTATGACCACTGGCGCGTCGTCCCAAGAGCTTGGGCACTCATTTGGCTCGAAATGAACAACATCCAAAACATCTCAGGTTATCTCCCTCCAGAATGGATTGACGCTTGGAAAGGACAAGCTGAAACAGAACTTCCCCTCACATGGGAAGATCCAGACAACATGTATAAACCTATCCCCCGTAAACCAGAAATTGAAGAAAAGAATGCATTAACTGTAGCGAAATCCCTTGAAATAATTCGGAATAATATGACAAAATCTTTGTACTAAAGAAAAAGGAGGCTCGTTTTTGAATAGCCTCCTTTTACTTATTGTCGGTTTCTGTCGGTAAGTCGATATATTTTGATAATCGCTGATATATTTCAAGAATCGCCGATATATCTTGAGATTCGCTGATATATTTTAATAACCGCCGATATATTTCAAAAATCGCTGATATATTTTATTTCATAATTAAGTGGTCCAACTTTTATAAGAAAAGGTCGTGTTATTATGTGGACACAACAAATGATCCCCACAAAACGCGGCACATTTGAACTCTTTACAAAGGGAAATGGCGAGCCGCTTTGCATTACACATCACTATTCACAATTTAATGAAACTGGTGATTACTTTGCGGATGTTTTCACTGCTATGCATCGTGTATTCCTCATTAATTTACGAAACGCTGGTAACTCTGCAAAAGCCCAGGTAGAAAACGAATTAAGTATGATTGAAACAATTCACGACTTAGAAGCAATACGAGAAGCTTTACAACTCCCAACATGGCATTTCGCTGGTCATTCAACAGGTGGTATGCTTGGACTTTTATATGCAATTACATATCCAAATTCCTTACAATCATTAGTCGTCGCCGGAGCTGCAGCAAGTAACTATACCGAAACATCATTTTGCATTTATCACCCAGCACATCCACAGTTTCATTATATGCAAAAACTCATCGAAAACTTAAAAAGCTCTCACCTTACAGGTGAAGAACGGAAAGAACTATCTACTGAGAGAACAAAATTATCATTGCATAAACCAGAAAACTACAACTCTTATTTTTGTAAACCAATCCAAAAAACTATGTCCGCTAGCCGGATGAACGTTTTCGCCAATGAATATCCATCATTTGATTTAAGAGATCATTTACCTTCCATCCAAACAAAGACCCTTATTATATGCGGAAGACATGATATACAGTGCCCGATTCAATATTCTATCGAAATGCATAAGGGTATACGTAATTCTATCTTTGTGACATTTGAGGAGAGTAACCATTATCCCTTTTTGGAAGAAGCTGCTCAGTTTACTTCTACTATTCAAACATTTTATAAATCGTTACACTAGTACCGTTATTATTAAGGAAAGCTCACAGTCTCTATAAGACTATGAGCTTTTTTCAAAAGAAATATTTCATACTAAAAACAGCAAGAAAAACAAAAAAATCATTAAACCTACATCAATGAATATCGACTTTTTATCTCCTTCTTTTATACTCATCATAAAATTAGAAATTATTTTAATTCCAAAAAAGACCATCATAAATAACCCACCGAAATGATCATTTGTAGGGTCTTCATCATAAAACATTTGTATTGCACCAATAATTAATAAAATAAGTACGATATTAGTTCCAATCTTTAAAGCCTTGTTTAATTTATTATCTTTTAATGTATCTCCCAAAATGCAGCACGCCCTCTCATACTCACCTATGTTTTATCTCTCTTTATATTTTAACATAAATTAACTATTATTCCCTTTTAGTCCAGATAACAATAAAAAAACCTGCCAATTACTCGGCAGGTATATTACACATTAAAACGATAACCAGCTCCCCACACTGTTTCAATGTATTGCGGGTGAGCAGGATCTCTTTCAATTTTTTCACGTAGCTTTCTAATGTGAACAACGACAGTAGCTAAATCGCCAGCTGAGTCTAGTCCCCAAATACGTTCAAATAACTGTTCTTTATTTAATACTTGGTTTGGATGCGTTACAAAGAATGTTAATAAATCAAATTCCTTCGTTGTAAACGCGATTTCTTCATTATTTATAAAAACTTTTCTCGCTCGCTGATCAATAGAAATTCCGTGAATGTATAATGTATCGCGTTGCTTACTCACATTTCCTGATAATCTTTCATAACGAGAAATATGCGCTTTTACCCTTGCGACTAATTCACTCGGGCTAAACGGTTTCGTTATATAATCATCCGCCCCTAAACCGAGTCCGCGAATTTTATCTATATCTTCTTTCTTTGCTGAAACAAGTAAAATCGGAATGTCTTTTATAGCACGTATTTGTTTACAAATTTCAAAACCATTCATCTTAGGAAGCATAATGTCTAAAATAATTAAATCATAATCTTCCTGCAAAGCCATTTGTAACCCCCTCTCTCCGGAGTGCTCTACATCCACTTGAAAATCACTAATTTCTAAATAATCTCGCTGTAATTCTGCAATACTTATTTCATCTTCTACTAGTAAAATTCTCTTCATCCTACTCACCACATTCCTGTACTTTTTTCAATGAGAAGAAAATACTTGTACCTTCCCCAAGCTTACTTTCCGCCCAAATTTCCCCACCATGCTCTTCAACAATTTGCTTCGCTATCGCTAAGCCAAGTCCACTTCCACCTGTGCTAGAGTTTCGCGATTGCTCTGCACGATAAAACCGCTCAAATATATACGGTAGCATATCAGCTTCTATACCTGATCCATTGTCCATTACTTTCACAATAACAGTATCGTTATCACTCAATACTGTTACAGTAATTTCCTTCTCTTCTTTATCCATGTATTTCACACTATTATGAATTAAATTCGATATCACTCTATTTATCTTTTCGCAATCGGCCGTTACATATAGTGGTGATGAATGTAATTGTAAGTGAACTTCTATCCCTTCCTCACTTAAATCCATTTGCATCTCTTCCAACAATTCCTGCATAAACACGTTTAATTCTATCGTTTCAAACTGAAAAGGAACTCGATTCAAATCTAGCTTCGAAAACAAAAAGAGCTCATCAATGAGTGTATCCATATGTTTTGCCTTCGTATGAATCGTTGTTAAATACTTATCCATTTTTTCTGGCGTATTTGCGACTCCATCTTTTATGCCTTCTACATATCCGATAATAGATGTAATCGGTGTTTTTAAATCATGAGATATGTTTGAAATGAGCTCTTTTCGATTTTCTTCATACTGTGTTTGCACTTCAATCGATTCTTTTAACTTCTTCCTCATTTCCTCAAATCCTTGATTTAATTGCCCGATTTCATCGTGCGATGTAACTGGAATTTGAAAATTTAAATCCCCTTCTTTAATTCTCCCAGTCGCATCTTTCAATACAAAGATTGGCTTTATCACGCTTCTTGAGACGAAATAGCTTACTAGCCCTATAAGTAAAATAGCTAACAGTAAAAGCGCTACGAACAAAATCGGAAATAACTTTTGTGTAAGATCTACAAATGAACTTTGTCTTTTTAGTACAAATATACTCCCTTCTTCATCCCCGGGAAAATAAAAATCAAATTTTACATATCGATAAAATGTATCGCCTAGTTCCGTTGTACCACGACTATTAATATTTGCTGATTCAAATTTCGGAAGGGCTTCTTTTAAAGATACACTTTCAAATGTTTTTGTAGCATAAGAAATGGTTTCTCCCTTTCTTACAACTATTTTCACACCTTCTTTTTCAAGTGATGAAACGAACGATTCATCTAATAGTTGTGATTGATTTTTCTTTGCCGCTAATTTCAACTCAATATACGTATTCTCTTCTTCTGGCGTAAGCGGCTTTTGAATATAGGAACTTTTATAGAAATTTTTCACTGATTCCAAGTCTCCTGTTATGGAAAAAACAATTAAAAATCCCGCGACTAATATGAGCGTGATGGAAACGAGAATAACAGCGATATAAGAGAATAAAAATCTTGTTTTAATAGACATATGTTACATCCTCACTTTATCAAACCTTGTTATTCCTAAGCATAAAAATATATGTTCAAATACTCAAGCGATTTTATAGTAATTTTAGCGTCAGTTTATAAAAATTTAATATTCTTGTTTTACAGTTGAAATGAGGAGGTTGAAATTCCATGTTAAAAAAAACATTAAGTATGATTTGTTGCGTAATTTTTTTACAAGGTTGCTCACAAGAACAAGAAGTTAAAAAGGGGATGAAAAACATGGAGACAGCGCTACTAACAGCTACTGAGAAACAAGAAACAACTACTGTTATCTCATTACTCAAAAAAGGGGCTGACATAAATATAACGGACAGTAAAGGACGTACCCCTCTTATGATTGCTACATACAAAAATGATGTAAAAACCGCAAAAGCGCTTATTGAAGCAGGTGCTGACGTAAATATCCAAGACGATATGAAAAACAATCCCTTTCTATACGCCGGTGCAGAAGGTTACTTACATATTTTAAAACTAACGATTGATGCTGGCGCAGATCCATCACTTACGAATCGTTACGGTGGAACAGCTCTTATCCCTGCCTCAGAACATGGCTATATCGATGTTATTAACGAACTCCTCACCCGGACATCTGTTGATGTTAACCATGCAAATAATCTCGGATGGACTGCTTTAATGGAAGCGATCGTACTAAGTAACGGAAACGAAACACAGCAACAGGTCATTCGCCTTCTTATCAAGCACGGTGCAGATGTAACTATTCCTGACAACGATGGTGTTACCCCGTTAGAGCATGCGCGCGCTCATAACTTTGAAGAGATAGAGAAGATTTTGTTAGAAGGGCGTAAGTAAAAAAGCTAATCTTTGCCTTCCTCCCCCGCCCTATGCTACATTTAACCCGTTACATCAATATTAATAGGGTGGGAATAAACATGAACAAACCTAAAATTGGGATGATTGGACTTGGAAGTATTGCGCAAAAGGCCTATCTTCCAACACTTACAAAAGAAACAGATTGGAATTTTGTAGGGGCGTTTACACCTAACGTGGAGAAAAGAAAACAAGTTTGCCAGCAATACCGCATTCAAGACTTTCATTCTATTGAAACGCTAGCTTCAGAATGCAATGCAATCTTCGTTCATAGTTCAACTGCTACACATTATGAAATCGTTTCTGAACTTCTGAAAAAGGGAATCGACGTTTATGTTGATAAGCCGCTAGCAGCTACAGTAGAACAAGCTGAGAAACTAGTCGAGTTGAGCGAAAAGCATAACCGAAAATTAATGGTCGGATTTAATCGCAGATTCGTTCCTATGTATGTTGCGGCAAAAGAGCAAGCTCATAATATTTCATGGGTTCGAATTGAAAAGCATCGTACAAATAAAGTCGGGCCATATACGTATGACTTTACTATGTTAGATGATTACTTACATATCGTAGATACTGCTCGCTGGTTAGCTAACGATGACCTTAACGTCGTTCATAATATGATGCAAACTAATGAAAAGAATGAACTTCTTTACGGACATCATACATATACAACGCCAAGTGGACTGTTGCTTTCTACAGCAATGCATCGCCATGCTGGTACAAATTTAGAACAAATTGAACTTGTAACGACAGGGAAAATCATTCGCGTAAAAAATATGAACACATTTGAAGTTGAGCAGGAAAATTCAGTTTCTCAAATTGGTTCGCCATCATGGGATACAACGTTAAAACAACGTGGTTTTGAAGATGCTGTTCATCATTTTATTGAATGTGTACACGGAGATACAAAACCTATTGTAGATGGGGTAGAAGGATTAAAAACGCAGCAACTGTTGCAATCCCTACTAAACGATGCAAACAAAAAGTAAAACGGATACATTTTTCAGAATTTACTTTCATTCCCATTTCCTCTTTATTTCTCTCACAAATTTCTATAGAATATGTTGATAGGAATTATAAATTTCATATTGAATCGTGGAAAGGATGGGATTAACACATGTGGAACGAGTTTAAAAAATTCGCATTCAAAGGGAATGTAATCGATTTAGCTGTCGGGGTTGTAATCGGTGCTGCATTCGGTAAAATCGTTAGTTCTTTAGTAAAAGATATCATCACACCATTACTTGGTATGGTATTAGGTGGCGTTGACTTTACAGGTTTAAAAATTACATTCGGTAAAGCATCTATTATGTATGGTAAATTCATCCAAACTATTTTTGATTTCTTAATTATTGCAGCGGCTATCTTTATGTTCGTTAAAGTATTCAACAAACTAACATCTAAAAGAGAAGAAGAAAAAGAAGAGGAACTTCCAGAACCAACAAAAGAAGAAGAACTTCTTGGCGAAATTCGCGACTTATTAAAACAACAAAACTCTTCTAAAGATAGAGCATAATTGAACAGATAAAAAGGCATGTCCCTCTGGGACATGCCTTTTCTATATGCTATAACGTTTCCGAATTCATATGAATAAATAAAATAATACCTGCAACCATAAGTACCATAATACTACCTACAAATAGTGTAATACCCATGAACATTAAACTCGTGCTCATGTCCACTGATACACTTTCAATAAAAATAGAAATTACATACGTGATAAGGGCAATTCCTGCAAGAATACTTCCTGGAACAAATCGCTTTAAACCATTTTGTTTTAACGTCATATATGCAAAAATAGCAGTCATACAAAGCGTAATTATCCAAAGAACGATCATCTTTTCTCCCCCCTCACAAGCCTTTTCTTTCTATTATACATGACATTGCCCTATAATAGTTAAATTTGCACTTATGTGACATATAACAAGGAATCATACAATCTATAGAGAAGTCTTCCAGATAAGCTATATACTAGGGAGGATTGCAATTGGAAGATGATATTGTAGGATATTTTAAACAAGTAGAGCGATTCGATTATATTACAATCGACTTAGACAAAGTTGTGCAACTAGAAACAAATATAACTTCGCTAAAAGTATCACTTAACTTAAACAAGGATGAAACTATTATTGCTGGAAATGTGAAACAATATGATCCTTCTAGGTTAGAACAATTCATACAAAGCTTCAAACGCACTGCACAAATATGCATTGAACATAATTTACGAAGTCCTGAAGAACTTTTTTCATTTTGGAAAGGGAATTGACCACTAGAAATAAATAGATATCTTTAGTTCAAATTGATATAATTACCATATATAAATATTCTTTATAAGGGAGTGTTCATAATGATTTGGATTTCACTAATCGTATTAGCCTATTTCATCATTCTCGTCCCAATACAGTATAACTATATTAAAATGCTAAAGGCAAAACAGAAAAAAATGAATATGTCACAAAACGAACTATATGACAACATGTCTTATGAAGAATCCCAAATACACTATCATTATCAAAGTAACGTATTTACAATACCTGCTTCACTTGTCGCAAGTATTATTTATAGAGTGAAACATGCAGCATAATATGTACGCTGTAAAATTATTGTTTGAATCTGTTCATTCTGGTGAGCCTAATACTACGAAAATGGATGAACATTATGAAGAAAATCACGATACACTTTTTGAAGAAAGTATTATTCTTGTTAAAGCAAATAATCTAGAGGAAGCTCACGAATTAGGTGAAAAAATAGCTATACACTCTGAAGAATCGTACGATAATATGTACGATGAGCAAGTCACATGGAAGTTCCGAAAAGTGTTGCATGTGTTTGAATTAGACGATACACCATTTGAAACTGGAAAAGAATTATACGCAAGATTTTTACACGTTAAGAAAAACGAAACGGTGGATTCCGTAGTAAAAGCATACTATCCCGAATGCGAATAAAAGCTCACAGCAAATGCTGTGAGCTTTTTTATACTTACTTCGTTGAATTTCTAAATTGGATACGATGAGGTAAGATAACAGTGTGATCTTCCACTTTTTCTTTGTTCATATACTTTGTTAATAGACGCATTGCTACTGCACCGATATCGTACATTGGTTGTACAACTGTTGAAAGTTGTGGACGAACCATTAAAGCAAGGCGTGTATTATCGAAACCAAGTACTTCTACATCAGTTGGTACGTTTAATCCAGCGTCTTGTGCTGCATGGATTACACCTAGTGCCATTTCGTCAGAGGATACGAAGATTGCTGTTGGCTTGCCATCAAGGCCCCAAAGCTTTTCGAATGCCTCGATACCTGAATCATATGTGTAATCTCCATCAATCACAAGATTTTCATCATATGAAATACCTGCTTCTTCTAGAGCTTTTCTATAACCTTGTAACTTCTTCGCGCTTCCCGCTTTATCAATGAAAGGACCAGAGACGAAACCGATACGCTTATGCCCTTGCTCAATAAAGTGCTTCATTGCGTCGTAAGCTGCTTGTGTATAATCAATATTTACTGACGGCGTTTCATTTTGCTCATCGAATGACGCTGCTAATACGATCGGTACTGGAGACTTTTTGAATTCTTCAATGTGAATGTCTGTAATATCTTCACCCATGAAAACAATTCCGTCCACTTGCTTTCCAAGCATCGTATTTAATAAATGGAACTCTTTCTCTTTGTTTTGATCAGAGTTACTTAAAATGATGTTATATTTGTACATTGTTGCGATATCTTCAATTCCACGAGCAAGTTCTGCATAAAACGTATTTGAGATATCAGGAATAATAACACCTACTGTAGTTGTCTTCTTACTTGCTAGTCCACGTGCTACCGCATTTGGGCGGTATCCTAAACGATCAATTGCTTCTAATACTTTCTTTCTTGTTGTAGGCTTTACATTTGGGTTACCGTTCACAACACGAGATACGGTAGCCATTGAAACGTTTGCTTCGCGCGCTACATCATATATTGTTACGTTCATCTCATCGCACACTCCTTCTATTTTTGTTATCTATTTTTATGTATCGGTTACTTGAATGAAAAAAAGACATCAACTCTATTTGCAGATGCCACCAATCGTCCCGAGTTCTTCCTTTTACTAATGATACGATAAAAACGCAGGCTCATACAATATTTTCCCGCAAAAGTTTCGAAAAAATTCGCTTCTTTTCTCGTATTTTCGTATTTTTTATGAAAAAAAGGACATTTTTGTAAAAATATAGATATCTCATATGTAGAAACCTTATTTTAAGCGGTACGATAGTGAATGAAATTTATATCGGCGATTTTTCGAATATACCGACTTACTGACAGAAAACGACAATGATAGTCATTTGATGTGCTCTGGATTTGAGCTGACAATAGAAAGTCACATCGCCCTGTAGAATGCGTTATATCGACAAAGACAGATGTAAATATGTGTCTTTCTTTAAAATCGGCACAGCGGAAACATGAAGCGTATTACACATCGATTTTTCATTGCTTCAGAAAATTGATGTACTTGTTCATAACTTTCTACTGTGCATGGTCCCATAATAAAAAGCAGGTTTCCATCACCATTAATTTCAACAATCGTATCTTCTTGTAACTCTAAACGAGCTTGGAAAGTATGTTATAACATCTAGGCTTCAAATGGTCCATTATTATTCTCTGCGATTACATATAGCATAACTTACCTTCCCGTTTCAGAAACTAATTGTAAGTCACGATCTATTTATTGATATTTTGTATATATTAGCATTTAAATCTCGATTCCTCTAATTTTAAAAATTTTTCAAACCTATTTACTATATCTTCTTTCGTAGTTGGAACTTCTTGAGGCATATAATTAACAAAACTCACCATATCTTCTGGGTAGTGATGCTTTCCATAAAACTCTGCAATTTCATTTAATAATTCATTATCTTCTTTACATCTTTCTTTTATTTCAGATAAACAAACAAATATTAGTTTTCTTTTCTCCTCTATTAATATTGTGCTTTCTTCATCTAATTGAGGAAAATAATTAGTTTTTATTTCTAACAACACCTTACTTAAATCTTCATTAGAGACTCCCCATGTAAGTTCACTAACAAACCCGCTTTCATCACCAATTTCCATCAATTCTACCGCATAATCAGAAATAACGTCTTTACTAAAATAATTTCCTTGGATGCCTACAAAAATAGTTTTCCAATCATACTTAATATGTTTATTTTTTAAATCTTTTAAGTTCATATGATTTCCCTCTTACTTTTTGGAATTTTATTTGGCTTACCCTTCATAAAAGCATTTCCAATAAAAAAAGACAGTTTAAGCACTGTCTTTTTTTACAAGAAGGAAACGAACGGTTTATCGCTGTTTTTCTCTTTTATAATAATTGCCTCGATTTTATTCTCAGACTTTATCTGCAATTGTACTTTCGCATCTTTAGGTAATTTTTCCAATATACTTTGAGCAGCCATTTGGGTAAGAGCCATTAATTCTGTTTTACCGTTATATTTAATAACAATATTCATATTTAATGCATCCATTTGATTTTTCTTATAAGACACTTTAGCATTGACTGGAATGTAATCTCCAGGAGAAAACTTTTTTATTACCTCAGCGAATTCAGTTATTTTTGTATTATCTTCTCCATGTGCTTTTGTAAATTCATCAGAAGGATATGAATACGCTTGCTCATCGATTGTACTCCAATTTCCAAGATTCGTATCGTTCTTTTGAACGGTAGCACTAGCAATATATGTACCATTTTTTAAAGAACTTGTACTTTCTTGCTTAAAGATCGCAAACGTAATTGGAGATTTGTTATACTTGTCATTTTTATTAATAGCTTCTATAAGTTGTCCAGCAACTTCAGTACCCTTAGACATTGCTTCTTCATTTGATACAGTTGACGACATTGCTAACCCGATCACAACGCCAGATAAACTTAATTCATTTGAATTCTGCTTCCCGAAATAGTCTTGTTCTATAATATTTGTCAAAACAGGTGCTTTTACTTTTGCGACTAGTTCATCAACTAACTTCTCCGGAATATACTGATTTAATTGTAGTACATGATTTTCTGTATCAAATTGCTCTTTTGCAATATTCATTAAACCATTTTCATACTCTGCTAAATCTAATTTAGAATTTGTTGTTATATTAGCTGTATTTATAACCTTTTGTTCTTTTAAAGGAATTACAGTTCTATAATAATCTTTAGAAACAGCAGTTCTCGGAATCATGCTTTTTTCTTTCGTATCTTTCTGTATAACTTCATCCTTCTTACTAATCGTATCATTACTACAAGCTCCTAGTAATAAACTTACGACCGCGAAGGATAATGCCATTTTCTTCATTACTTAAAACCTACTTTCAACAATCTAGTTATTTAATTTGAACTAATAACAGTGTACCATTAAATATATTTCAACAAAAACAAAAAAAAGAAGCAAGCACCTTTAGCTTGCTTCTTTTTACTTAATATTCTCTTCTAAAGCGTCTTTTTTAATGTTCCAATGAGACGTATTCCATACTACCATCCCATCTTTTATGTATAACACTTGCGGAGATTCATGTTTAATGCTGTACTGTTCTGCAACACGATTCGAAACATCTCTCGCGTCTTGTACGTATAAGTAATACGCTGGTACTGCTCTTTCTTCACTACAATACGTTTGGAACTCTGTATAGGCACCATGACTAATCGGGCATGTCGTACTATGTTTAAAAAGAACATACGGCTCGTTTTTTTCTACTAATACTTCAAGCTCTTCAATTGTTTCAAGTTTTGTCATATTCATTACGATTCACCTCTCATACGAAGTCTAGAGCGCTTCTCTTTCTTTTCAGCTTTTTTCTCAAGCCTTTCTAATTTACGCTCTTCTTTTTCAATCTTTTTCTCTTGTCTTGACGCACGATAATGATTGTATACTTCAATTGCTGCGCTACTCCACTGTACAACTTGCGCCACTTTATCTGCATTATTTTCAATTTCGTCCGTAACAGACTCTGATACATTACGAAGTTTCGTATTTAAAGAATGGATTGTCGTTCCAATTCCATCTACACCCGATACTACTTTATTTAATGATTGTGACTTCTGTTGAATGTCATCAGCTAACGCATTTGTTTTATGTAATAATTGCTCCGTCTCTACGCTAATCCCTTGCATTTGCTTTTCTAAACCTTCTAACGTGCTTGCAACGTTTTCTAACGTCTTCTGAACAGATAACAACGTTCTACATACATACACTACTAATACAGCGAAAGCAACCGCGATAATAGCCGCACTTACATATAAAAGAACTTGCATTTCATCACTTCCTTTATCTTTTTCATACTTTCTCCTATTATACAATCATTTTCCGTTTCGTTCTAATCCCTATCTTTTCATTAGAATTTTCATACTTATTCGTTAACTTTAACATAAATGATTCAACAAATTCCACTAAGTAGGTTACAATAGGAAAGGATACATAATTAGTAGGGAGGCTTTACATATGAAAGATCCACGCATTGAAAAGTTAGCATACAATTTAATTAACTACTCTATCCGCTTACAAAAAGGCGAAAAAGTATTAATTGAAAACTTTGGCTTACAAAAAGAACTTGTAACTGCACTTGTAAAAGAAGCATATGCAGCTGGTGGTTTCCCATTCGTTTCTTTAAAAGATCATCAAGTAGATCGCTCTTTATTAATGGGTGCTACTGAAGAACATTTTGAACAAATCGCTGCATATGAAGCAAGCGTAATGAAAGATATGGACGCTTATATCGGTCTTCGCTCTGGCGATAACATTAACGAACAAGCTGACGTACCAAGTGAAAGAATGCAAATTCACGGTCAAACAGTTGGTAAGAAAGTTCATAGAGACATCCGTGTTCCGAAAACACGCTGGGTTGTGCTTCGCTATCCAAATGCTTCTATGGCGCAGCTTGCTAAAATGAGCACTGAAGCTTTCGAAGACTTCTACTTCGAAGTTTGTAACTTAGACTACGGTAAAATGGATAAGGCGATGGATAGCCTTGTTACATTAATGAATAAAACAGATAAAGTTCGTCTAACTGGTCCTGGAACTGACTTAACATTCTCTATTAAAGACATTCCAGCTATTAAATGCTCAGGTCATTTAAACATTCCAGACGGTGAAGTATATTCTGCACCAGTTCGCGATTCTGTTAACGGTACAGTTTCTTACAACACACCATCTCCTTACAACGGTTATACATTTGAAAATGTACAACTTAAGTTTGAGAACGGTCAAATCGTTGAAGCAACTGCAAACGATACAGAGCGCATTAACAAAATCTTCGATACTGACGAAGGCGCACGCTACGTTGGTGAGTTCGCAATCGGCGTAAACCCATACATCTTACATCCAATGGGAGACATCCTATTCGATGAAAAAATCGATGGCAGCTTCCACTTCACTCCTGGACAAGCTTACGACGATGCATGGAACGGCAACAACTCGAACATTCACTGGGATTTAGTATGCATCCAGCGCCCTGAATACGGCGGCGGCGAAATTTACTTTGACGACGTACTAATCCGTAAAGATGGACGTTTCGTTGTACCTGAATTAGAAGCTCTAAATCCAGAGAACTTAAAATAATAATAAAAACGCTCGGAGCACATTCCGAGCGTTTTTTAATACTTTAATAACTCTTTCGCCACATCTTCTGGCACTTTAAAACTCATCTTCTTATTTTTCATTTCAACTTCAACATACGGAACATCTTTATATACCGTCATCGTACCAATTTCATGTAACTCTTTTTTATCTTTACTCGACTCCGATAATTTTGGTGTATCTTCTTGGTACATTTTGAATATTTTCCCTTGCGGAGTATCTAACGGAGCCGATTGCATTTCCCACTTATCCATTTTCATTGTTTCAAACAGCTTTTCAATTTCTTTCTTATCGGTCATTACTTTTTTATCACTTGAATCAGTAAGTGATTCAATTTCAACCTTTTGTGCCTTTTCTAAGTTCATATTAGCCTTTTCCTTCTTCGCACTACAGCCTATTACAAGAAAGGATGCTGTTATCAGAAGCATAAACAACATACAGATTTTTTTCATTTCTAATCCTCCTGTACTATATAGAGCTACTTTTCTCACTTTTTGTTTGCTGAAAATGAAAATAATATAAAAGCGCTACTGCGATAGTACCTATTAATATTGGTACAGATAAGGGCAGATCCCATTTCATATATACTCTAGTGCAAATAGCAAGCACCAACAAAATTTCCAAACAAAACAAAGGTTTTACATATTTCATTTCTTACCTACCATTTCTATTTTCACATGTGGATTCTCTTGTTCTACAAGTGATAAAAATCGCTCCATTTGTTGCGGCATCGCAACCATATGTACTTTATACGCATTCGTCGTAATTTCAAGATTTTTCCCAACTTGGCGAATGATTCTTATCTCTTTCAATACGATATCGTCATTTAAAATACCGTACTTTAATACACCATTTTCTACTTTATGCTTTTTAATAAATACTTCCCAAACGAGTGGTACATTTACAAGAAAGCATAAACCCATTCCAATTAACGCTGACATCCACTGCTCTTTATTTGTGACAATCATGACAAGTGGATATACAAACATAAAAACTAACGTGAGACAAACGAAAATTACTACCGATTTACTTCTTTGAATCGGAAAATCCATATACTCACCCCCTAACCTAAATTATACCACTTTTTCCATTTTAGTCATAAAAAAAGGCCATTTCTACATGACCTTCTTAAACGATATATCTATAAAATTTCTTATCCACTTGTAACACTGGAAAACTTTTTGGCAAACCTTCTATATCCACACTTTGAAAACCATTCTTTTCATAAAAGCGATGCGATGCTAGAAATTTCACTGTCGTTCCTAAGTAAATATCTTTCAGCTTTTTATTCTCAGCCCACGAAATTGCTGTTTGGAGCAACTTATGTGATGTGCCCCACTCTTTTCCGCGAAATTCTTTTTTTACGAACATTTTCCTTAGCGCTACTTGATCGTTCCCAATATCTAATAAAGCCACTGTTCCAACTACTTTATCATCATAAGTTGCTACCCAAAAGTTGCCATGATTCCTTTGATAAAATGTCTCTATTTCAAGCAAGTCTGGCTGCTCTTCTTTCGTAATGGGGACATTGTACTCTTTTTGCTGAATATGAACGATAAGATCTACTACTTCATCTTGAAACGTACTTTCATACGGAATAATGCGTATCTTCTCGTTCATCGAATCTCCTTCCATTCTGAAGCTAGCAAACTATATACAGCGATATCGTGAAAATGATCGTATAGCCATTCATCATCTCTTAAAATACCATCTAACTTAAAGCCTAAACGCTCTGGAATAGCACGGCTTTTCACATTTTCAACACCGCATCTAATTTCCATTTTATTTAATTTTAAATTCTCAAATGCATAGTGAAGTACAGCCTTCACGCTACGCGTCATAATGCCTTTCCCGCCAGCATCTTCTGCAAGATAATATCCGAGACTTGCCGCTTTCTTCCCCCAACTTACCGGATGAATACCTACCATCCCAACGAGCTTTCCTTTATAACGTATACCACTTTCAAAACCGTCTCCCTCTGCAAACTTCTTTAACCACATCGGACAAATCTCATCATACGCACCAGCAGATTTTACTCCATCTACCCAAGGAAGCCATCTTCGTAAATGATTACGGTTTTGGTCTATTAATTGATATAGGTCCTCTTTATAATGCTTCTCTAATAACTGTAATTCGATTTCATCGTCTACTCGAAGTGTGAACATGTTTATTAGCTCCCCTTCAGTTTTCTTATTATTCTAACACTTATAGGTGTAAGTTGTTAAATATTCACACTTTCTTTTGATTTCATTTGCATAAAACCAGAAGAATACAACACACCCATAACAACTAATATCATTCCTACCGATTGCGCAGGCGTTATATTTACTCCTTCAATAAAAGAAATAATCATTGTAACAACAGGCACTAAATTAAAAAATAAAGATGTTCTTGCTGCTCCAATTTGAGAAATTCCATTATTCCACCATAAGTAACCGAGCACGCTCATTCCAATTGCCATAAAAAGAATCGCTCCCCAAGCTAACAAAGGAATTTCTAAAATTGGTACTTTATTTTTTTGAGTGGAAGATATGATCATAAAGACAATGGCACCAATAGTCATTGTGTGTGTCGTCGTTTGTATTGGGCTACTAGTTTTAATAAACTTTCTGCCTAGTACACCGTATAACGCCCAGCAAATATTCCCTAATAAAATATAAAAATCTCCTTTTGAAAATGATAAATTTTGTAGCATTGTAAACGAACCTTGTGTCAGCACAAAAACAACACCAAGTAATGCAAGTAACATCCCAATACCTTGGCGTTTTATAATTTTTTCTCGTAAAATAAAACTTGCTAACAGCGTCGTAACGAGCGGATTCGTCGCCATAATCAGTGCACCATTCATAGCTTCTGTATGTTTCATACCTAAAAAGAAAAAGAAGTTAAAGCCGAATACACCAACTATACCAAGCAACAGGTAATAAGCCCTATTCTCCCTCCATACCTTTATCTCAAAATCTTTTCGTATTTTTAATAAACATAACATCACAAATGCAGCAATTCCAAAGCGCCATGCTGCTATATGAATCGCTTCGAAATACTGTACAGCATATTTCGAAGCATTAAATGTCCCACCAGTGAAAATCGCAAATCCAAGTAACTGAACGTATACTTTATTTTTCATTGTCAACCTCCGAGGTTTCCCCTGCTAGAAAACCGTAATAAATTTCTAGCTTCTCCTCCGTTAGCTGAACAACTTTTTGCAATTGTTCCTGCTGTTCTTTTAATCGATCCAAGTGAGTTATTAAAATTGAAATTCTCTTTTTTACTTTCGCTGGTACTTCCTCTTTTCTCTGCCTAATTTCCTCTATAATACATCCATCACTTGCAAATTCAGCCATCTCTTCTAATGACATTCCAGTTTGTTTTAACGAATATAAAAATTTTAAAAGGCGTACATCACCTTCTGTATATTGGCGAATCCCGCTATTTCGCGTTGGTGGTGGTAATAATCCTAATTTCTCATAGTAACGCAAAGTATGAATACCCATCCCAGTTAACTCTGCTACTTCACCGATTTTATACATGTTCTCTCCCCCTTGTTTTTATATCTTCATCTTACAACCTAGAGTTAACTCTAGGTCAATACGTAAATAAAAAAACAACTATATATGATTGATATCTAGATACGAATCATATATAGTTAAAGTATGGAAAAAAATGATAATTTTATAATTCAATTACGTAAAGGTGTTTTTGATCTCGCTATTTTGTCTTTAATAAGTAAACAACCTATGTACGGATACGAAATTACAAGTGCATTACAAGATATCCCTGTATTTCATATCCCGAATGGTTCGATTTATCCTATATTAAATCGAATCACAAAAAACAATTGGGCTGTTTCCTATTGGGAAGAGTCCGGTGATGGGCCAAAAAGAAAATACTATCGCATTACAGACGAAGGGAGAGAAATTTTACATAGTCGCTTGCATGATTATGATGCAGTATATCATGCTCTAATGTTACTAGCTAAAGGAGAGGATAAAAAATGAACAAGGAACAATTCTTTTCAAATGAACTCATAGCTTCTTTCTTACACGATTTTCACAAAGGTTTAATGAACTTACCTACATCAGCACGCGAACAACATGTGCTAGAAATCAAATCCGATTTATATGAAAATGCATTACGTAAAGAAAGTGAAGGGATACCATTAGGAATCATTCCTTCACAAGTGATTGAAGAATTTCTTCCTCCAAAAGAATTAGCAAAGGAAATTGCAGTAGAATATACAGACGTTATTGAAGACGCACAGCAATCTACCAATACATTTATTAAATATTTTACAGGGTTTTCAATTGCTCCACTTGGCGCTCTATCAATACCCATCGCACTTGGTTTTATCAATATTTCAGCCTGCTTGCCATTTTTATTAGCCTTTATCGCAAGCAACATTTGGTTCATCTGTAGAGAAAATCATTGGAATACAAGTCAATTAAAATTTTTAAAAACAGTTATTTCCTTTAGTACTAACGTTTTAATTGCTCTTCCATTTGCATTTTTCGCAATTCGCATCATCATAACAAAACAATTCGATATGTTTTCATTCTATTATTTAATTGGATATGTACTTTTTAGTTCAATTTATATCGTTTTGTTAAAACAACTCTACAAAAAGAATAAACAATACCAACCTATCAATACTTTTTAAAATATACCGAACACAACAAAAAAGACGCACAGCTAAGCTATGCGTCTTTTCTATTACTTCTCTGCAACTTGAACTTCTTTTACGTAAGCTGCTTCGAATTTTTGGATGTCTCCTGCGCCCATGAAAATTAGAACGCCGTTTTTATGTTTCTTTAATACATCCGTTGTTGTATCTGTAATTAGTTCTGCACCGTCAATACGCTTTTGCAGATCTTCGATTGTCAATTCACCTTTGTTTTCACGTGCTGATCCGAAAATATCACATAAGTATACTTGGTCAGCTTTGCTTAAGCTTTCAGCGAACTCATCTAAGAACTTTTCTGTACGTGAGAATGTATGTGGCTGGAATACAGCGACAACTTCACGCTCTGGATGTTTTTGACGAGCTGCTTCAATCGTTGCATTAATTTCTGTTGGATGGTGTGCGTAGTCATCGATAATAACTTGCTCTCCCATCGGCTTTTCATTAAAGCGACGTTTTACGCCTTCAAAAGTCGTTAGCTGATGCTTAACTGCTTCTACATCAACATTTTCATAATGGCAAAGCGCGATTACTGCTAATGCATTTAATACGCTGTGGTTGCCGTATCCTGTAATTTTGAACGTGTCATAGTACGTATTACGAACGAATACATCGAAAATAGTACCATCTGTTCTCTTTTGAATGTTACGTGCTTGGAAATCATTATCTTCTCCAAATCCATAGAAAATAACAGGTACTTTCGCTTGAATTTTTTGAAGTTCTTCATCATCTCCACATGCAATAATGCCTTTTTTCACTTGCAATGCCATCTCTTGGAATGCACTGAATACATCATTGATATCTGTGAAATAATCTGGATGATCAAAATCAATATTTGTCATAATTGCATAGTCTGGATTGTAAGACAAGAAATGACGACGATACTCACAAGCTTCAAATACAAAATACTTACTATTTTCTACCCCATGCCCTGTTCCATCTCCAATAAGGTAAGATGTAGGGTGTGCACCTTGCATTACATGGGCTAACAAACCAGTTGTTGATGTTTTTCCATGCGCACCAGTTACAGCAACACTTGTGTATTGGTTCATAAGGTCACCTAAGAAGTGATGGTAACGATGTACTGGGATGTTCAATTCTTTTGCTGCTACGATTTCTTCATGCGTATCAGGAAATGCATTTCCTGCAATAATCACTTGTCCTTCTTTTACATTATTTTTATCAAAAGGAAGGATCGAGATATTGCGCTTTTCCAACGCTGTTTGTGTAAAGAAACGTTTTTCATAATCAGACCCTTGAACAGTATGCTTCATGTCATGAAGAATTTGCGCTAATGAACTCATTCCTGTTCCTTTAATTCCTACAAAATGGTAAACTGTCATCTTAAAGAACCTCCAACATTTCGAACTAATACAACGGCCTATCTATAAGACAGTATATGAATCTTTTCTTATTTTGGTAATCATCATACATTTTTGATGTAGTGAAGTTATTCTTCCCTTCACTTATCAGGATAAACTCGTACGTACTTCTTTTTTATGTCCATAACAAATCCATTATAGCAAAAAAGGAGCCGCTATACTATGATAACAGAAAAACTGATAGGGTCAATCACCTATCAGTTTTTCTCTCTTTTACATATCTTCTCTTTTTTCTAATTGAACACGCTCTAAACGTGGGTTTGGACGATATTTACGACCAGCTTTCGCTTCTGGTTTTCCATTTAATTCTACGTTATCACCAGTAAAGCCAATATTCATTTTTAATAAGCTACTTCCTACTCCGTATATATCAACAGGTACGTTTTGAGCTTCAAATTCACGAATACGCTTCTCATCAAATCCACCAGTTACAACGATGTCTACATGCTGGAATCCTTCTTCATCAAGCGCTTTACGAAGTGCGAATACAAGCGATGGGTTTACACCACGTGGATCGAATGTTCCAAGTACTTCTGGGTGGCGAATGAAGTATTGATCAATCATCGTGCGCGACGTATCTACACGTACACCTTTTAATGTTGATCCAAATTCACGCGCTACGCGAAGTGCATCTGTAATGACGTCATTGTTGTAATCAATTAATACAACCAATTCATCTTCTGGGAATTTCTTATGATATGCTTTCGCCGCTTCCACAACATCACCATTAAACATTTGAATTAATGCGTGAGGCATTGTCCCCATACCACTTTTGCCCCACCATTCATTCATCGCATGCGTCGCTTGTGCGCTCATACCTCCGATGTATGCTGCATAACCGTCACCAGCTTGTTGTGTATAATGATCGTCACGGTCTCCCATGAAAATAACTGGTTTTTCTTTATCTACGCTACGCGCAGCTTGGACAACATTATATACGTTTGTCGCAACCGATGTACGACGAGCTAAAATCCCATCAATAACACCTTCTAAAAATCCGAAATTTTCATAAGGACCATGAATTGTTAACACTGTTTCAAACGGACTAATATTATCGCCATCTTTTAAAGAGTTAATTTCTAGTTCCTCAGGATTTTTAGCGAATGTTTGTAGCAATGCAATCACTTCATCTGTTCCGCAAAGAACTGCATTTTCCTTTTGGAAAAATTGCATCGTTACAACACTTTTCGGGCGAAATTCTTCAATGATTTCTCTAGTCTTTAAAAAGTAAACGGCAGAGAACCAACCTTCTCCAACGCGTTCGTCAAATTTAAATGTTCTATTTGTTAGTCTATTTATTTCACCTTTTAATTTTAATTCAATTTCTTTCATGTCGCTTTACTCCCTACTTTACTATCCAACATTTTCTCTTAGTATACAGCAAAACCGTTTACTATACATTTGTTTCCTGCATAGCAGCGAATTCATCCTCAGAAATAAGGACATCTCTTGGCTTCGTTCCTCTTGCTTCAGAAATAATTCCTTGCGATTGCATCTCTTCAATGAGACGTGCCGCGCGATTATAACCGATGCGGAATTTTCGCTGTACAGAAGATGTGGACGCTCCCCCTTGTTCTACAACAAATTGACATGCTTCGAAGAACAATTCGTCTTCCGACTCAGCCTGTTCTGTTTTCGCTAATAAATCCTCTTGCTTAAATAAGTAATTCGGCTTCATTTGCTTTTTCACATGATCAACTGTCTTTTCAATCTCATCATCCGATACATATACACCTTGTACACGAACAGGCTTAGATGTACCGTTCCCTAAGAATAACATATCACCACGGCCAAGTAATTTCTCCGCGCCACCAATATCGATAATCGTACGCGAATCAACTTGAGATGATACAGTAAACGCAATACGCGTTGGAATGTTTGACTTAATTAAACCGGTAATAACATCCACAGATGGACGCTGCGTCGCTACTAATAAATGAATACCACAAGCACGTGCTTTTTGTGCAATACGACAAATCGCTTCCTCAACATCACCAGGTGCTACCATCATTAAGTCAGCTAACTCGTCAATGACAATAACGATATAAGGTAATGTCTCTCCCGGAATTTCTCGCTCACTTACAATCGTATTATAGCGAGTTAAATCACGAGCACCTGCGTGCGCAAACAATTCATAACGGCGCTCCATTTCTTCAACTGCCCATTTTAATGCTGCTGTCGCTGCTTTCACATCTGTAATAACAGGTGCGACAAGATGCGGAACAGAATTGTATGGTGCAAGCTCAACCATCTTCGGATCGATTAACATTAACTTCACTTCATGTGGTTTTGCTTTATATAAAATGCTCGTTAAAATTGCGTTAATACACACACTTTTACCAGAACCTGTTGCACCCGCAATAAGTCCGTGTGGCATTTTTCGAATATCCGTTACAATTGGATCGCCTGAAATATCAAGCCCTAGCGCAACCGTAAGCGGTGATTCGCTCTTTGTAAACACAGGACTTCTTAAAATTTCACGAAGAAATACTGGCTTACTTTCTTTATTTGGAACTTCGATTCCAATCGCACTCTTCCCTGGAATCGGTGCTTCAATACGAATATCTTTCGCTGCTAAGCTTAACTTAATATCATCACTTAAATTTGTAATTTTATTTACTTTCACACCTGGGTCTGGCTGTACTTCAAAACGAGTTACTGCTGGACCTTGCGATACATTAATAACATGTGCGCCAACATGGAAATTATTAAACGTTGTATCTAATAATTCTTTCTGTTCATCTAACCATTCTGTATTATCTAGCGCTGCTTGCTGCGGAATCGATAGCAATGTTAATGGCGGAATTGCATATGTCGGTGGTGTTTGCAATACATTTCGCATATCGTTCTCTCTTTGATTTACAACATATGCTTTCTCTTGTACTTCCGTACTTGAAATTGGCTTTTGTACTTGCTCTACCACTACTTGTTGCATTGGTTTCTCTTCCACTTGTGGTTCCACTACCTCTTGTTGCACTGGTGTTTCTTCCACTCGTGATTCTACCACCACTTGCTGCATTGGCTTTTCTTCCACTTGTGGTTCTACTACCTCTTGTTGCACTGGTGTTTCTTCCACTCGTGATTCTACCACCACTTGCTGCATTGGCTTTTCTTCCACTTGTGGTTCTACTACCTCTTGTTGCACTGGTGTTTCTTCCACTCGTGATTCTACCACCACTTGCTGCATTGGTTTCTCTTCCACTTGTGGTTCCACTACCCCTTGTTGTACTGGTGTTTCTTCCACTCGTGATTCTACCACTACTTGTTGCATTGGTTTCTCTTCCACTTGTGGTTCCACTACCTCTTGTTGCACCGGTTTTTCTTCCACTCGTGATTCTACCACCACTTGCTGCATTGGCTTTTCTTCCACTTGTGGTTCTACTACCTCTTGTTGCACTGATGTTTCTTCTACTTGTTGTACAGGCTTATTCTCTACTCGTTCGCTCATAGAAGATTGCATTGCATTCGCTCTAGCCGCATGTCTTTCCATTAATCGCGTTCTGTCTTGTTTCAACATAACAACATTAAATGGTACGTGACGCTTTTTCTCACGTTTTGGTTCTTCTTTTTGTACAACTTTTTGCTCTTCTGCGACCGGTTTTTCTTCTACAACTTGTTGTTCTTCTGCAATCGCTGCTTCCTCTACAACTCGTTGTTCTTCTGCAATCGGCGCTTCCTCTACAACTCGTTGTTCTTCTGCAATCGCTTCTTCTTCTACTACTGGCTGCTCTTCTGCAATCGCTTCTTCTTCTACTACTTGTTGTTCTTCTGCAATTAAAACATCCGCAAAGCTTTGAACATCTTTCTTCGTTTGTTCATCAGCCTCAGCAACATGTATGAATTCATTCTTTTGTTCTATTGCTTCATTTAACACCATTTCTTGCTGCGCTTCCTCAAGTGCTACAGGTTCCGCTTCTTCTGGCGCTTCTGTTTTTGCAATTACTTCCACTTCTTCTTGCTCTTCTGTTTCTGCAATTACTTCCACTTCTTCTCGCTCTTCTGTTTCTGCAATTGCTTCCACTTCTTCTGGCGTTTCTGCTTCCGTAATTACTTCCACTTCTTCTTGTTCTTCTGTTTCTGCAATTACTTCTACTTCTTCTCGCTCTTCTGCTTCCGTAATTACTTCCACTTCTTCTTGCTCTTCTGTTTCTGCAATTACTTCCACTTCTTCTTGCTCTTCTGTTTCTGCAATTACTTCCACTTCTTCTCGCTCTTCTGTTTCTGCAATTACTTCCACTTCTTCTCGCTCTTCTGTTTCTGCAATTACTTCCACTTCTTCTTGCTCTTCTGTTTCTGCAATTACTTCCACTTCTTCTCGCTCTTCTGTTTCTGCAATTACTTCCACTTCTTCTCGCTCTTCTGTTTCTGCAATTACTTCCACTTCTTCTTGCTCTTCTGTTTCTGCAATTACTTCCACTTCTTCTCGCTCTTCTGTTTCTGCAATTACTTCCACTTCTTCTCGCTCTTCTGTTTCTGCAATTACTTCCACTTCTTCTCGCTCTTCTGTTTCTGCAATTACTTCCACTTCTTCTCGCTCTTCTGTTTCTGCAATTACTTCCACTTCTTCTCGCTCTTCTGTTTCTGCAATTACTTCCACTTCTTCTCGCTCTTCTGTTTCTGCAATTACTTCCACTTCTTCTCGCTCTTCTGTTTCTGCAATTACT